>JAJFUH010000108.1 GCA_021372535.1 bacterium | reverse complement strand
AACCGCATGTGAGGGA
The DNA here is from genome assembly GCA_021372535.1 of bacterium. Lineage (NCBI taxonomy): Bacteria > bacterium. The sequence continues at coordinate 13,810 of JAJFUH010000108.1, read as the reverse complement.
ATCCACCCGGCAATACAGATAATCAGCACATCGAAATCCCGGGCGGCCAGCTCTTTTTTTGCTCTCTGTACATCATTACCGTCAGGATCATCGCTCACCGGATCGGTCCAGACAAGCTCGATGCCCTCTGCTTCGATGAGCTCACGCGCTTGATTGCATTTTCTTACGATTATATCTCTTGGAGTGTTTATTTCCCCAAATCCGACAAACCCGGCTTTGATTTTTCTCATGATCTCCTCGGTTTTTATTGTCTGAGATTTTTTATTCAAAGTTAAACAGGTACCATGTCACAGCAGGAAATTTCTGCACGTTGACACATTTCACTTAATCTGGTATAGAGACATCAAAGGTCTACCAGAATTTTATATATATTGCCGTCATGACCGCAACCCATATTCCACACCACAGCCAGAGATTTCTATACCATGGATATCCGTTGGCCACTTCCTCTTCCGGAAGCCGCATCATGGAAGGAACCCATACCAATCCTTCCACATGATTTCTGTCGGACTTCCCGGTGAACAGGCTGACAATTATCGCAAATACGAGTGAAATGATGAAAACGATACCCGCAAGATTGAACTCGTTCATTTGCCAGCCGAACTTCATTTCTCCGATTCGTATTGCATACGGTAATATGAATAAAGGAAAGCACATTGCAAGAGTCCAGAATGCAGCCTTTGCCGTCATTCTCTTCCAGAGCACGGCCAGAATGAAAACGGATGCAACCGGTCCGGCAAAGAAAAACCAGCATTTTTGAAAGAACTCGAAAATTGTAGGGAATTTTCCGACCATCGGAGCCCATAAGGCGCCGAGGATGAGGACAATCGCGCTGCATGTACGGCCTACCGAGATAAGTTTCTCATCGGATACGTCGGTTTTAATCTTGTTATATAATTCAAGTGTGAACAATGTTGACGCCGAATGGGTGAGCGCTTCTATCGTACTCATTGCCGCAGCGCACAACCCGGCGAGAACCAGGCCGCGCAGGCCGGTCGATAACAGCGTTTTGACCACGAATGGATACGCCATATCGGGTTTTTCGAGGTTCGGATTTAAAGCATATGCGATGAGACCGGGAAACTCGATTGCCATAGAGGATATGATAATGAGGAACCCCGTCAGAATAATCCCCATCATTCCATGCCAGCGTGACTTGGCGCCGAGACAGCTCTGAATCATCGGCTGACTCGTGCACCAGTACCAGATATTGACAGGGATTGTCAGGACGAGTACAGCGGTCCAGGGAATTTCCGGATGGCTGAACGGTTGGATCAGGTGAGAGCGTACGCCTGTACCGACAATTGCGCTGAATCCTCCATCAACATGCATCAGTCCAATTACCGAAATAAAAACACCCCCGATAAGAAGGAGCCCTCCCTGGAAAAGCTGTGTCCATGCCACAGAAATCAGACCGCCGAAAATCGTATAGCTTCCGGCTACTATCACCATCAGCCAGATACCAACGAATTTATTCAACCCGAAAATCTGTTCCAGCAGGAAACCGCCGGTATAGACGACACCTGCGAGCATGATAAATACAAGTGCTATGATGCTTAATATGGCATAGATATTTCGGGGACCGCTGCCGAAACGCATTTCGAGATACTGCGGAATAGTTATGATGCGCTTATTCAGATAGACGGGTATGAAAATCCAGAGCATTATAAGCATGGAGACGAAATTTGCCAATTCCCAGTTGAAAACCGGAACTCCCCACTTGTAGGTAAATCCGCATGATCCGATAAATTGCTCGGTGCTGACAGAGGAGGCGAGCATGCTGAATCCGATGAGATAGAACGGGAGCTGCCCCGATGTGATAAAGTAGTCGCGGGCGGATTCCTTTTTTCCCCTGCCCGAAAAAAAACCGATGAATATTACAAAGACAAAGTAGGAGATAATTATTATCGAATCCAATAATCCAACATTCTCCATGAAACTCCCCCCGAATAATCGTATGCAGATTCAACTTTCACATGTAAAACCGGCGAATTCTTTTGAAAAAATATCATGAGACTGCGTGCCCGAAAGATTTGTTTGCCCGACACATACTGTTATAACGGAAGCCCATCCCACTCCTGTAAATCAGCGTTTGCACGATACTCTAAGCACGGTAACCGAATAGGCCGGGAAAGAATAATTGAAGCTGCTGCCGGCAGCAAACGTGCTCGTTTTCGGAACTACTTTCGTGGGATTCGCAATCGAATTTTCGTCGTCGGGAGCGCCGGTCAAAACAGTGGCATGACCAGCGGGATTAATAGTATCGGCGCCTTTGAGAGTTATGTTTACCGTTTCGGAGGTGTTTTTATTGTTTACTACTTTCAATAGTATATCATTCTTACCATGTTCGGTATCGATAGATGCAGACCAGGAGCAATTGGCGGTATTTTGAGTAAAAGGTACAATACGGCTTCCCTGATTATCCGTGAACAACATTTTTTGCATGTAGTACGAAGGTGAGGCAAAGCTAGAGACGGCATCATTCCAGACAATACAGGGTCCAAAATTACTATGGCCTAAGAGGCCGGCATAATTGCCATATCCTGTCCACCATATTCTTTCGGAATTTTTTTCGCATCCCAGCATGAAAACGGCGTCCCCAAGCGCATCTCCGAAATTACCAATGACATTCCCGCCATTCCCTTTGACGGAGGAAGCATATTCGGCGACACATATTTTTTTGCAGGCCGGATCGATGCTATCATATTTCTTATATAAGATCGACAGATCTTTCAAATAGAAATGTTCATCGGTAAAATCGACAGAATTCCCCAGAGTATGCGAAGGTATATTTTTTTGACGATAACCATTATACATAATTTTCATATCAGGATAATGAGCCAATATAGCATCATGGATCATGGAGTATCGTGGAGAATACTCATTTTCTGTTTCCCACCCGTTTTCATTGCCAATTTCAATGTATTTGAGATTGTATGGCGCCGGATGACCGTTCGCAGCGCGTCTGGCTCCCCATGTCGTCGAAGCCGATCCGTTGCAGTACTCCAGTAAATCCAATATATCGTCTATGATTGGTTGCATTTTATCGAGCGGACAAAGAGCGAACCACCTTTTGGAAGCGGGAGTTTCATCGATTCCGGCTGAGGTTACATAAACCGGTTCGGCTCCCATATCTTCACATAATTGGAAGTACTCATCCAAACCGAAATACAGGTCGTTTTTATAATCCCATCTGTTTCTTGTGTCTCCCGGTCTTTGTTCAAGAGGACCGATTGAATTTTTCCAGTTCCAACATTTATCCATACTTGCAGATTCGGCGGTACAGCCACCGGGAAACTGTATGTATTTAATTTTTAACGCATCTAACTTTTCAGCCAGATCGGGCCGCAGACCGTTCGGGCGATTCTTCCATGTCGGCGGCATTACGGTAATGACATCAAAATAAACATCGCCTGTTGTCGATGCATAGAGCACAAAACGGTTGGTTCCGGTAACTCGTGTAATACCGCGTGTAATAAGATCGCAGGTAAAATGCTGCCAGTCAGTACCTGGTGTAAAATCGGCCGATTCCGCGTAAACGGTGCCGTCATTGCTTTCCAGTTTCGCTTTTATAGAACCGGCAAAATTCGAACCTTTCCTTGCCCAGAATGAAACTTTATATATAGTATTGTTCTCTAGTTTTATTCCCCAGTAACCTCCATTTGCCATACCGACGCTTCCTGAAGACACAGAAACGACCTCAAGTTTCATGCAATGATCCTGACGGGTGTTCAGCATGCCTGTTTCGCCGGAAGTTTGACCATATAAAATACCGTTCGAGGATCCGTGTTTTACCAATGTCCAATAAGATACAGGATCATTCAACTCTTCAAATGAAGGATTATTAATCAGCTGGGCATATAATCCGCCCTGAATCTGGTGGTTGAATTCCTCAATCTGCTGGCCTCTGCAAATAGGAGCGACAACGGCACCCGGCTTCGAAACGTCAACGGTACAGCCTGGATTGGCAGTTTGTGCCAGGACCATGGATATTCCAGCACACATTATGGTTATCACCACAATAACTGACCGAAAAGCATTCTGGAATCCGATCACATCAGTATTTTTTTCCATGGCTGATTATCCTCTTTAAGAGGGCTGTGTAAAAGTATATTTTTCACGAGTCCTATGACGAAATGTGTTGTTTTGTTGCTGTCAAGGGTATGTAAATCGGCACTTCGTGCCGCCCCTTGACAGCTTGTATTTATCACAACGCTTTAATGGATTCAGTGGAAATGATCATTTCGTCCCGGGCCACAGGCTGTCAATCAATTCTACCGTGCGATCGACTAATATCTGACCACCCTCGGGACCCACCAGATTACTTTGAATGATTGCGCTGTAACCTCCGCCTTTTACGGCTCTTTCCGTTGGCAGGTATGTACCGGACCCCGCAAGCTGGATAATAAATGTCTGCAATGCTTTGCTCCGCGCCTGAATACGAATCCCATAATCGGTGAACAGCTCGAATTGATTCGTACAAATTACCACATCTCCAATGCGGATTACATGTATCTCCGTCTCCATCGTCGGGTTCGGATCAGTTTTTTGTTTCTCGAAACGGTCGATTATACCTTTGTTCCAGCTCATTCGGGCTGCGACCCGGTCAACCGCTGCCGGGTCAGCAGCGATCTGTGCCGCTGCTTTATCATTTTCTTCCTTTAAGGACACATATTCCTTTTCCGTAACCAGCCGCATCGGTAAGGTCAGGGTTTCTACCTTGTGGATTAATTGCACATCGGTATAACGATCTTCCTTGACCGTCTCGTAAGCTTCTCCAACAGCCAGGTCTATACGCCTGGCGATTTCTTCCAGATTATTTAGATTGCGGAGTTTTATCATTCGTTTTTCAGCAGCCGCATTGTACATCAAGTGCGGCGACTGATCACCCGCGGCACCGATCCAACCCAGTACGCACAGGTCGGGATTAAAACGCTTCCGCAATGCAATACGCACAGGATGCCAGTAATCCGCATTCACTGATGTATCATTCTCAACTTCCTGTGCAGTGCAGGGCACTTCAATGTTTACCGCAATCAGCTTACTGTCCTGGTTCCAGAAGAAGAGCACGTTGACATCGTGATCTTCGTAGCCTTCCAGATTACGAAACTCCGGCACATTGGTTTTACCATACATCTGGGCCGAACCGTCAGCGTAAACAGCGCGTCTGTTGTGACCAATCACGGCATGGCTGAGCCCCCATGAAACACTGCCGGGACGACGGTTGTTCCATGCTTTCACAATCGCTTCGGTTACGCATTGTATAAAGAAAGCATTATATTCTTTAGGTTGTAAAACCCCTTGTTTGGGAATCGGATATTTAAATGCAGGCTCCGAGCCGTTATCTAAAACCGGCGCTGTGTGAGTGTGGATTGCATTCAGGAAGATTTTCTTCTCATCTATCCTCGGTATTTTTTTGTGTACTTCGCTTCGGAGTGTTACCAGCAGTTCGTTCGGGCGGATGCAGACCAGATCGCAGGAAACCATTATCGCCATATCAAGCGATCGGTCGCCCTCGCGTGATTCCAACGCCACGATGTTGGCAGTAAGGGGAGTCGCCGCTTTTTGAGCGATGCGCATGTTGAACTGCCCGTCCAGCGCCACAGGCAGCGACGGAGTTATGTCGGCTGTAGCAGTTCCAATGTGCAATTCGGCTGCATGTACGTTCGCAACACATGGCAGCGCGATGAGTAAGAGACTGACTGCGATTCTCATGAAACACCGCACGATACGTCGTGTTGATCTGAGTTGCGACAGCTCAGTTTGCGAGGTTGCTGTTTTTGTCTTTCTCATGCGGGAATCTTCTCCGAATTAGAGGCGTGGTGAAAAACTTTACATGTCTGAATTTTGGTAGTCAAGGGACGGCTTGAGAAATAATCCCAATCCATCCCTGAATCGAAATATCTCGGTATCAACCCCCAAGAGCAGCATATACGAATTCGTTGTTTATTGCTGCGCATTGGTCTGGCACAGATTCAGATGTCAATAAACACAATGCAAACACCATGTTTAATTCAAACGGATTACTCCCATAATGCATTGATTGCTTTAATTGTTTCTTCAACCATCACCTGACCCCCTTCTGGCCCTACATTACTGACCATAGCGCTATAGCCCCCTCCAGGAATAGCGCGTGCTGTTGGCAGATATCCCTCGGAATCGCCGCATAACTGAATCAGAAATGTCTGTGCAGCCTTGCTCCGGCCGGTAATTCTGAAACCGTAATCCACATATGTTTCAAATGGACTTGTGGCAAATACCACATCTCCAAGCCTGATGACATGGAGTTCCATTGAAAAGTAGGGATTGTTATCCTGGATTTTATATTTCTCGACTAACACCTGGTTTATTTTCAGTATACCGAAGTCGGTCTCCTTGTTATCCCATGGCCCGAACTTTTGTGTTACTTCATTGTCCTTTATTATTTTGAGAAAGCGGTTCCATGCCGTGTCGGGAGAATTCGGGTCTTTTGGTTCGCGGGACATGATTTCTTCAACAACCGCGAGCGATTTTTTGTATTCCTCCGCGCTGTATCTCCTCGTGGGCAGTTTGATTTCTTTTACCGTGTGCCCGAAAGCCACTTTTGTTTTGATAGTGTTTTTAGCGGAAGGATAAACAGTATCTACCGCATGAGAAATTCTATTTCCAATTTCAACAATTCCCGGAACATCCCACATATTGGGTTCTCCGCGATAATTACGCACCAGATCACGCGGAGACTGATCGCCGGCATAACCGCACTGGGTTAAAACAAACAAATCCCCGGAATACTTTTCTTTGAGTTTTTTTCTTACTTCGCTCCAGTAATCGGATGAAACGTAATACTTTGCCTCCGTTACCTGTGACGGGCACGATACATTGAGAACAATACCGGTGAGTTTTTTCTCCATATCCCAGCAAAACAGCATTTCCACACCGGAATCACTGGGGCCTTCCAGACCGATGAAATCCTCCCTGGCCGTAGACCCGTACATCTCTGTTTTTCCGTTCGAAAATTGAACTCTTCGGCAATGTCCGACGACTGCCTGACCAAGCCCCCAACTGATTCCACCTTGCTTGCGCCCGTTCCATGCCTCAATGACAGCTTCGGCGGCACGTTCCAGGAAAAGAACCTGAAATTCCGCAGCGGTCATTCCTTTTCCTTCCTCAACATCATTATCGGTGTTCAGGACAGTGGGAGGCGCGCTGTGAGTATGGGTAGCATTCAGAAAAAGCTTGTTGATATCGAAATCGGGTATTTTCGAGCGTACTTTTTCCCGCACCATATCCTGAATTTCTTTGTGTATATCAATAACATCACATGACACCATGACAGCTTGTTCTTTCCCCCCGTTTTCAGCCCTGGTTTCGAGGGCAAGAGCAGTCACTTTCAGAGGACTCTGTACGTATTGTGAGATACGTTTGTAGTACTGGCCGTAGAGCGATACGGGTTTATCGGGCGTTATGTCTTTACAGGACCATCCGATATAAATCTGTGCCTCTTCGGCTGCTGCGGAAAAGCTTGCGGAACCAAACACAACAAACATGCCGGCACATAAAATCAAAAACATTCTGACGTTGTTCATTTTCGATCTCCGGAATGAATAATGAATTACGTTCTATTTACGAGAAAGAGATATTGTTTCCCCTGTTTCCTGCGATTCGATTGCTGCCGTGAAAAGTGAGTGGGAAAGAGCGGTTTCCTCCGGGGTTACGCAACCTGCGAACCTCTTCTTCGGCTTCCCGTTATCGAGCTCATAAAGAAATGCCGCCCACATCTGAAGAATGGAGTCCGTGAATCCAAATTCGAATATACTACCCGTGATGGTTTTAAAAGCCGACTCATACCCCGTTTCAATATCGGTCCATGCCTGCTCGCCCGCGGAATAATCGAGATATCTGAGAAGTTTTGGGGCTTTTGTCGTGAAACCTGCGGATGCTTTCGTTCCGAGAATTCTGATGTACCATGTATTTTTTTCGCCGGGAGCTATACGATAGGTTTTAATTGTCCAGGGGAACGTGTCACCACTTTCGTTGTCGGCTGTTTCGCAGAAAAGCGTTGCATTATCCCATGTCCTGCAGGGGGCAACTCCGCCTCGTCCGTCCGGCCTTTCTTTCACAATATCCGAAAGTATGACTCTGACATTTATGGGAGTCCATCCGGCCCGGAAAGGGACATGGCAGGCATGCATTCCGAGATCGCCCATACACCCATAAAGCCCGTTGAATTCGATCATGCGCTTCCAGTTTATGGGTTTGTCGGGATCGAGGTCGGTTGAGTGAAGAAATCCCGATTCAACCTCGATAATCGTCCCGAACGCTTTATTTTCAATCATCTCCCCAATCTTCTGAACAGCCGGGAAAAACGGGAATTCCGAGGAGCAGCGTGCGAAAACTCCGGGATGCTTTTCAAGCATATCAATAATGGTATCGTTTGCCTTCTTGTCTATACCAAAAGGTTTTTCGCCGAGAAAATGTTTGCCGGACTCTATGGCAGCCGTGTATATCTCTTCGTGCAAGTGATGGGGAACCGCAATATATACAGCTTCAATGTCAGGATTCCCGAGAACCTCGTTGTAATCGTCCGTGACCTGTCGTACCGAGGGAAAGTTCGAGGTGAACCAGCCGGTCACCGACTCGCTGACAGTGCGGTCGCACAGAGAAATAATCTCGGGCTTGATTTCCATATCGGTAAGATGACACCACCGTGACGCAGCGCTTGCGAATTCCCTCCCCATGAGACCGAGACCTATGACGCCGAAACGTATCGTTTTCATGTAATCTGCCCTTGCATATATCCGAAATGTTTTTCCGCCTCTCCGATAGCCTCTTCGATTATGTCCATGCACTTGGCAGCGCAGTCAACATCCATTACAATCGGAGGGCTCATCCTGAGAATGTGTCCGGCGGGAATCCATGCAAGCCCTTTTCTGAAAGCGCTCTTGTAGACAAAAACTCCGGCTTCGTTAAACGGCTCTTTTGTTTCCCTGTCTTTCACAAGTTCGATACCCATGAGGCAGCCACGGCACCGTACATCCCCGATGATCGCATGGGATGCCTTCATCTCTCCAAGTCTTTTAATGAAGTATTCCTCAAGACGCAGGGAGTTTTCCAGAAGCCCATCCTCCTCGATAGCTTCGATCGATGCAAGAGCAGCTGCGCATGCCATGGGATTACCGCCGTAGCTTGTGGATGCGCTGATTTTTTCGATAGATTCCGAATACTCCTTTCTGACTATCATTGCGGTCACCGGGAATCCGTTCCCGAATCCTTTGCCGATGGTAACCACATCGGGAAGAGTGTTCCAGTGCTCCATGGCAAGGTATTTCCCCGTTCTGCCCATCGAGGTGAGAACCTCATCGGCAAACAGAAGGATTTTACGGTCGTTGCACCATTTCCTGAGTTTTGGGAAAAAATCGTCCGGTGGAAAGACCGAACCCGCCCATCCCTGAATGGGTTCAAGGACTATGGCTGCAATACGGCCTGTCGTTCCTTCGAAAATGAATTCGTCGAAGAATTTCAGATAAGCATCGGTATCAATGGAGCCGTCCGGTTTTTTAAACAGCGGACGATAGGGATTGGGGCGCGGAACCATGTAAAATCCTGCTGCGCGGGTGGCTCCGTTCATCGGGTTCATCCTGGCGAGATTCACTGCATATCCCGATTTACCGTGGAAATCCCCAAAGCACGAAAGGAACTCATGCTTTCCGCTTGCCGCCCTGCAGACTCTTATGCCTGCCTCGACTGCTGTGGTACCGCTGTCGTAGAGCTGGATTCCGGATAAATCACCGGGAAGAATTTCGTTCATTTTCTCGAGGAGCTTTACTTTTATCGGAGTGGTAAAATCATGGCAGTTCATGAGCTGTCCTGCGGCTTTCCGAACCGCCTCGGTGACTTTCGGATGGCAGTGCCCGAGAGTGGTAACATAAATGCCCGATGAGAAATCGAGATACGTGTTGCCGTCCACATCGGTAAGCGTACAACCGTAACCGCTCTCGAAAACAACCGGAAAAAGCTTGACCTGCCCCGAAAATCCTTTCATATATCTGGCAGCTCTCGCATGGAGTGCCTGAGATTTCGGCCCCGGCAGTTCATCGGTAACTATCCTTGGTAATTTTTTCAGATCGACTTTTGCCCAACCGATTGAATAACTCAAAGCATGACCTCCTGTATCGTAATCATTTTTTTCAATTCCTTTATTAAACCTTTATTTTCGACCCTGTTTGTAATTAAGAGATCGAAATCTTCGAGCGCGGCAAACTGAAAGAAGCTCGCCACGCCGAATTTTGTCCTGTCGGCAAGAAGGATTTTTTTTCTCCCCGTCCTGAACATTATCTGGGCAAGCCTCGCGTCTTCAGCAGTATTTGAAAAACATCCGCCCCCGGGGTCTATCGCATCCACTCCCATATATACGCTGTCGAAGCTCATTTTTTCAAGAATCTGTTCTGTCAGGCTTCCCGAAAGATGATTGAGGCCACTGATATATTTGCCCCCCAGAACATAGAGATTGATGTTTTTGTATCTCGCAAGAGCGGAGATCATCTGTATGGAGTTGGTGAAAACGGTCAAGTTTTCCAAACCGCCAAGATGGGATGCGAGATGATAGGTCGTCGAACCGTCGTTGATGAGTATGACATCACCCGGAGAAACGATTCTGGCGGCGGCTTTGCCTATCGCCTGTTTCAATTCATAATTCTTCGCGACTTTTTTATAATAATCATTCTCGATCGCTGTCATGCCGGCAGAAATGCAGCCTCCATATGTCCTTACTATTGCCTTTTCAGACCCGAGAATGTCAAGGTCCCGCCGTATGGTCAGAGGGGATACATGAAGCTTTTCGGACAGTTCTTCGACTGTGAATTCTCTCTGCATTGCCTGAAGATAGGAAATGATTTTGCCCTGACGGTCTTTGGGATTCATTTTGTTATTGTGGTCTCTTCCATTTAATGATTACTGTGTTCATGATTTGTGATAAATATAATCATCTTGATAGAATTTTCAATCATATTTTGATAGCTCAACAAAAAAATTTTACCGAGATATTACACTGCACTGACATTCACCTCAACCTTATACATTTTATTTACCATAGTCTTCAATCCAGAGTGTCTAAAACATTCTGAAAGCAAACACTTATACCATGAAGGAAAACTGATGTCGAAATCCATGTCCATGTATCAAGCTCTTGCAGCGGGTACGTTTGCTGCCGGTATTATGGCAGGGCCGGATGCAAAGGTATAGCGAACTGCCGACAAGAAATATGGAAACCGATATCAGGAATGCGCCTGGTCCCGCGGCCCCGGTTCTCGCCTTGTCCGTGATCTGAAATACGGATAGAAGCCGGACCGTTATCATCTGGAAGACGGCAAGGTCGCATCGAGGTTTTTAAATCTCAGTATCAAGTTTCCGGAGATATTCGCGCTCCGTTTTCTGGCAATCCGCTTTTGTCAGAAAAATTGTCTTACGGAAGTATTTCTGCACCTTGCACTGCCCTGAGCAAAATACCAGATGCCCTTAGATAGTTTCCGTCTATAAACACCCACTTGCTTTTCTCCTGTTCGGTATTATATTTCTTGCCCGTGATAGTAAGTATAAAGTGGATACGGTGTTGTATTACACCTCTCTGCTTATATTACGTCGTTCCTTAGCTGAGTTTCCTGAGCAGGGGTGAAGAAGGAAGTATCACGGAACCGTTGAAGATGCATGTGAACGGGAAACCGGTTAAACTTATCCTGATTCATGCACAGAGCTTTAACCGGGAATTTAAAGCGTTTGAGGAATTGAGCATAACAAAATTAATCCAAACGATCGCTCCGCTCAGGCTGATTTCTTCACTGGACGAACGGGAGAGGACCCAGGATGAAGAAAACATTTGGGATAGCAGTGACAATGGTTTTCCTTCTTTGGGCGAGTCGAATTTTCTGTGGCATACCGGACCAGGCCACAATCCAGGACGTTTCCTTCAAAGCTCAATGCGATGACACCGAACAGAAGTATGTTCTGCTGTTCCCGCAGGCATTCACATCGACTACACCACACGATGTTCTGATCGCGCTTCATGGACACGGTTCGGATCGCTGGCAGTTCATCAGGGATGGGCGTGATGAATGCCGCGCGGCGCGCGACTTCGCGGCCGAATATGAGATGCTCTACGTTTCACCGGACTATAGGGCCTCAACGTCCTGGATGGGGCCGAAAGCCGAAACCGATGTCGTGCAGATTATCACGGAGCTGAAACAGACCTATTGTGTCTCGCGGGTGTTCCTGTGCGGCGCATCAATGGGTGGGGCATCGAGTTTAACTTTTGTTGTGCTGCATCCTGAATTGATTGACGGCGTGGCCTCGATGAACGGCATGGCCAACTTTTTGGAGTATGAGAACTTTCAGGATGCCATCCAGGAGTCATTTGGAGGATACAAAACAGACATTCCTCTCGAATATAAAAAGCGCAGCGCTGAGTTCTGGCCGTCAAAACTGACGATGCCGGTCGGTTTAACAGTGTCCGGCAAAGATACCGTGGTGCCGCCGGAGAGCGTTCTGAGGCTGGCGCAGGCGCTTAAAGCAAACGGCGGTAAAGTCATGCTCATTTACCGGGAGGAAATGGAACACTCCACGCAATATAAGGATGCCAAAGCCATCCTGGAATTCATGCTGGAAAATGCCCGGCCAAAAACCGCAAAATATCCCTCCAACCAATAAATCAACGAAACGGCATACTCCGGCCGTTATTTGTGGCATCAGGATATTATCTTCACCCACCTGCCTCAAGGTATCACCTGAACTGCCTGCTCATACTCCCTGAACTGATGGAGCAACGCTAACTGATACTTGTATTCCGGCAGGACCATGATGATATTTGATGAAAATCAAAATTGAAACAAAGCCATCTCAGGCATTGATTGTAGCAATTTGGTGGAAAATTACGTTGCTTCAACAATCGGGCATATTCGTTTTAATTGTGAGGGTATGTCAAGTATCGGATGATATCCAACTCTCTTATATTACTCTTATTCAGGGTGTTATATAGTTAGCTTTTGGGGGATAGTATATTCCCCCTTGCTATTCAATAAAAAAAAATGATATTTTGCAGAAAACTACAGAATTACTTGTTAGGTCTCTTATGTCCACAAATGTTAAATCTCCGACTGACGCCGAATTGAAGGCAGTTCTCGGTTCTGCCGACTCTTTATGGTCTGGCATTGTCCATGTTGTCGAAGACATGGTTTCACCACTCAATACCGAGTGGAAGCCCTCCAAAACCGAGTTTGGTCGCATGTGCCTGCTTCAGTACAAGAAGAGAACTCTGCTTTATCTGATACCCGAGCAGGAGAAGATTTGTGTGGCGATTGTTCTTGGTGAGCGTGCCTACAGCCTTGCTATGGCCAGTTCGCTTCCCGCTGCGATTAAGAAGATGTTTTCGGAAGCGAGACCGTATGTCGAAGGTCGAGGGATTCGTTTTTCGGTGAACTCACCGGGTGACATTTCAACGATCAAGAAGTTGGTGGAGATAAAGATCACGCCCAAATGAAAAAGCCTGACAAATCGCTGCAGGCAACGCGGGATGGCGCATCCAGTTCCGTAAGCGCGGACTACGTCATCAGCCCCGCGTGCCTGAGCTCTGGACGTTAGGCCGTGACCGAATCTATTCACACCCATAAGGAGATTTCCCGAAATGGACATTCCACGGATATTCAACATCACCGAAAGTGCTCACCGCATCCATAACCCGTTCACACCCGAAAAGCTCGCCACTCTCGGCGCGGCGCTGCGTCTGGAAACGGGGACCCGAGTGCTCGACCTCGGCAGCGGTTCGGGGGAGATGCTGTGCACC
>JAJFUH010000107.1 GCA_021372535.1 bacterium | reverse complement strand
CTTGAAGCAGCGCGCAAGGGGAAGGATTTCATCTTCAAATACTGCCGGGACAAAGACGGCTACTGGATTTCGGAAGTAACCCGCGAGGGCAAACCCCTCAGGCCATCGGAGAACATTTACGGCGACATGTATGTGGCCATGGCGCTCGGCGAATACTTTGAGGCAACCGGGGATACGGAAGCCCGAGACATTGCAATCGAAACCGCGCACGGTGTCAACGAACGCATCGTATCGCCCGAATATCAGCACCTCGGCGGACACGGCGCCGGTCATGAGCCGGGCACCAAACGTCTCGGCACATGGCAGCATTTTTTAGGCGCTCTTACACCGCTCGCCCGTCAGACAGACGATTACGGTGTTGAAATGATCGCCCGTATGTGCGTGCGTAACATCCTCGAACGTCACTGGCACCCCGAACTGGGCGTGGCATTCGAGCACCTCGACGATCTGTTCCAGCCGTTCCGGGACGACCCGTTCGACCATCACCGGGTCGTATCGGGATGGCACAGTATTCAGGCGGCATGGATGTGCATGGACGAGGCGTTGAGAACGGGACACAAGCGGATGTTCATGGAGGCGCTCGAAATGGGGCGCTGCACTCTTGAAAAATGCTGGTATGACGACGGTAAGGAAAGCGGCCTCGCTTCCCTGCCCAATCCCGAGTCGAAACCGACATTGGACAGTGTGGGATATCTGCCGTGGGGAGCGCTCGATGATGCGATGGTGTTTACACTCATGGCAATAGAACATACCCATGCGCCATGGGCGATGTACTGGTACGACAAGGCGTTCAAAGTCTCATATGCCCATCCCGAGCGTCAGATACGGGAAGGATTGCTTCATCATCCGCGCCGTCTCTTCTTCGCTCCGCAGATTATCGGGCATATGATCGACCGGGGCGGGAAAGTCTCGAATTTCTGCGACACATGAGTTCAGTGCTGCAACGTTGCAGCACGCGCAAAATTGTGCATTTCACTCCGCATGGGGCACAGGATTCAGGAGAATACCGGGCAGAAGGACAATCCGCCGCCCGGCGTACGCGACCGGGAACTTCACAATCGATCATGAATCATCTTCACACGGGGCAATCATGGAAACACATGTACCGACACGTGATGAAGCGCTCGAACTCCTCCATGCATATAACGCGGAAGAAGCGCTCATCAACCATGCAAAGGCTGTCGAGGCGGTCATGCGTCATATGGCACGGAAAATGGGGCATGCTGCCGAAGAGGAGAAATGGGGCATAATCGGGCTTGTCCACGACATCGACTATGAACGGTTCCCGGAACAGCACTGCACGAAATCGGAAGAAATCCTCAGGGAGCACGGTTGGCCCGAGGATTATATCCGGGCTGTCGTTTCGCACGGATGGGGAATATGCTCCCCGGTGGAGCCCCTGTCCGACCTTGAAAAAGTCCTGTTCGCAATCGACGAGCTTACCGGGCTTGTTACCGCATGCGCGCTCGTGCGGCCTTCGAAGAGTGTCATGGACCTCGAGTCGGGCTCTGTCAAAAAGAAGTGGAAACAGCGTTCATTTGCCGCGGGCGCAAACCGCGAGGTCATCCAGAAGGGTGCGGACATGCTCGGTATCGAATTGACCGGGCTGTTTACCGATGTAATTATGGGAATGCGCGTAGTTGCAGCAGATATCGGCCTGTAAGGACAGAAGAGTCGTTCTGAAACCGCAATTACACGTTCAGACAGCGCGGTGAAATTTCCATACGCACACGTACAGTATGGTTTTTCTTGACGTTTTCACTTTATTTCCCTATACTGTTATCATTCATGCATTTTATATGAAACAGGCATGATAGTGATCATGAAGAACCATGGCAGGCATGACTCTGTGATAATAATATGGTTTTATAAAAAACAATAAATTCTCTTGGGGATTTCAGGAGGTGCTTCGATGAGGCTTTTAACTCGTTCGGATTTCGACGGATTGGCATGTGCGGTACTTCTGGTTGAAAAAGGTATTGTTGACGAATATATGTTTGTACATCCAAAAGATGTTCAGTCGGGACGGGTGAAAGTGACCACTGATGACGTACTGGCAAATATCCCCTATGTTCCGGGCTGCGGACTCTGGTTCGATCATCACGCAAGCGAAGAAGAACGCCTTGAAATCGCCAAGCTCGAATTCGAAGGCGACTCCCGTCCAGCTCCCAGTGCTGCCCAGGTTATATGGGAGTATTACGGCGGCGAGGCGACGTTCGGAAAACACTTCCTGCCCCTCATGGAAGGGGTCAACAAGAGCGACTCAGGTAACCTGGCCCGCGATGAGATATTAAGCCCGAAAGGCTTTATTCTGCTTTCGTTCATCATGGACCCGCGGACAGGGCTCGGCCGATTCAAGGAATTCAAAATCAGCAATTACCAGCTGATGGAAAATATGATACAGTACTGCCGTACGAAAACAGTGGAAGAGATACTGCAGCTCCCGGATGTCAAGGAACGGGTCGACCTGTATTACAAACACCAGAAACCCTATGTGGAAATGCTCAAACGCTGCAGCAAAACATACGGCAACGCAATCGTGACAAACCTCATGAACGAAGAGCCGATATATGCCGGAAACCGGTTCGTAATATACGCGCTCTTTCCCCAGCAGAATATCGAAATCAGGGTCATGTGGGGCAAAATCAGCCAGAATGTGGTCTTCACCGTCGGCCACAGCATCCTCAACCGCACGAGCAAGACAAATGTCGGGAAGCTCATGCTCGAATTCAAGGGCGGCGGACACGAAAAAGTGGGCACATGCCAGGTTTCCGTCCTCGAATGGAAACAGATTCTCGAGCAGATTATCGAAAAGGTGAAAAAGGACGGTTGATCCGGTCTGTTCACACGATTCTACAGAACGCTGATTAACGCAGATTATTTTTCATATCTGACCGATGTATCATTGCAGGGGTAATTCATGAATTACCCCTGTTCCGTTTCTCAGCGGTGAAATTATTTTTAAACATTTCCGGATAAATCCGATTTACTGCTTTTTAAAACTCGAAATTGAAACCGAGCATGGGCATTGCCTCGAAATTGTTGATCTGTTCCTTCTCGCCGTATTCGCTCCTGTTATAATCAAATATATTTTTCCTGTTGAAGACATTCCAGAAGTCAAAATAAACGACAAGACTCCAGTCATTGAAAAAGTACCGCCGGTCGATACGGATATCGAGTCTCTGGTAATCGCCGAGGCGCGTGTCATAGATTTTTTCGTCGGTGGGCACGATCCATTCGTGATATTGCCTGACATAAACAGGCTCTGTGTAAGGACGGCCGCCGCTGTAACGCCATTTTGCGGACAAAGTGACCTCGTCCCCGAACGGGAGAAGCCATGCCAGGGTTTTATACCACAGCTTTGGGCGCATGCCGTCGGTATACCATTTCGCTTTCATGAGATTCCACTGTTTTGAACCGGTCAGGGTCACGATATTTTTGAGATCGAACATTCCGGGACGCTCCTCGCCCGTCCGGGGATCGTCGAACCGGCACCTGTACAATGAATACGAAATGAGATACATGTAAGAGGTGGTCATCTTGCGATGGAGGAACAGTTCGATACCCTCCGAGTGTCCCTTTCCCTTGTTGACCATATCTCCGTAATCGATCATATCCGACGGGTCATCGAAGGGATTGTCGTTTGTCAAGGCTTTGAGGACGGGGATGTCCCTGTATTTCTTCGAGTATGCTTCGAGCGTGATTCTCATCTCGGGAAACGGAAACCACTCGGTGCCGGCAACAAACTGTTCCGTATGGTAGTTTTTAAGATTCCTGTTATTGCTGCTGGCGATGAGCATTACATATGCGGGGCTTTGATAGTGTTTGCCATATGCGCCGTTGAGAAAGAAGTTATCGGTCACCTGGTACCGTACACCCGCCCGCGGTGAAAAACTGCTGTCCTTTGTGTAGATGAATTTGTCATATCGCCCGCCCAGCCTCAGGGTAAGGCGCTCCACCGGAACAAGACGAACCTGTCCGTAAGCGGCTGTCTTGTAGGTATCGACATGCTCTTTACCATGCAATTCGGGATTTATGGTATAAATGGAATCCGCGTCACCGGCTGAATTCCTGATCTTGAAATCATACCGGGGATCAGCCGCGCTGTCAGTCCAGTCATACACATAAACCGTATCGGGCTTTTGATACATGTCATCGTTAAACCTGCAATTCTTGAGGGAAAATCCCCCGGAAATTTCCTGCTTCCTCCAGAACCACGACAGATCGTATTTCAGGGTGTTTTCGGATTCGGTCGACTCGTTGCTGTCGGTGAGAAGACCATTTTTTTCATGGAGCCAGTCGCGATTGTTCCAGTTATTCTGTACATGCGAAACGACCAGTTGCCCGTACAGCGACCGTGAAAGAGCGCTCTTAACCGTAAGGCCGGTGACAAAAAGATCGCTTTTCTGCGTCCAATAGGTGAACTCATCGGAATACATATCCGAATCTTTCGCATTATCGCCTTTGATGTGGTCGGCGCCGAAGAGGGTGTTCCACATGACCGTATGGATCCCGAAATCCCAGGATACCTTGCTCTGCATGTTATAATAGTGGGGTATGGACTCGGTTTCCCAGTTGGAGGCTATAAGATCGAGATAACTCACCCGGCCGGAAACAAGATACGATCCGTTATCTCCTGCCGGACCCTCGGCCATGGCACCGAAACCCGCAATTCCCAGATCGACACTCTTGAGCATTCTTTCCCTGCTGCCCTTACGGAGTGAAATATCGAGGACGGATGAAGCCTTGTCGCCGAACCGCGCCGGAAACGCGCCGGCCATAAAGCTCACGTCATTGATGAATTCCGAGCGTACCATGGAAATCGGGCCGCCGCCCAGGCTCTGATTGGAAAAATGATTGATATTGGGTATCTCGATTCCGTCCATAACCGTGAGGTTCTCATTGAAATTACCGCCGCGAACGACAATCTCATTGATCTGGTCGATGCCGGATGATACCGAGGGCATTACCTGGATAACCCGTTGAACATCGAGGGTTCCCCCTGCTGCATCGATGATTTCCTGTGTATCCATTGTCTTGCCCGATACCTCGGCTTCGGGGTCTTTTTCAAAATAGGATTCCTGCGCTTTAACCGTAACACCCTCGACTTCCACCGCCGAAAGCGCGAGTCCCACCGATATCTCGGTGCCACGGTCAGGGCTCACGACAACATTGGTTTTCACAAGCGGCTGATATCCTATCATCATAAAACGGAGGTTATACGTGCCGGGAGGAACCTGTTTGAGCGTATATTCACCCTTTTCGTTCGCCATGCCGCCCATGTTTGTATTTTCAATTCGTACCGAGGCTCCGATAAGAGGAGAATTGCTTGCGCGATCGGTTATGGTACCGAAAATCATACCGCCGGTCTTGTCTGCCCATGCAGGCGAATGATGAGAAACGAAAGAGGCAAATACCCATACAATCATGCACATTCCGGAAAGCCTGAGATGCTGTTTGTACATATCTTTTCTCCGTGTATAAAGGGATTTGAGACAGTGGGAAAAACCACCCCGAAAACGAGTAAACGAATACAAGGCACAATAATATTATATATAAACTATTTATATACTTACATATAATATAACGTCATCTTTAATATTTTACCAGTGCTCCAATTATGTGTTGATAGATATATAATATATATATTAACATTTATTGTCAATATATTTTTTTTATATAAATTTTAATAACGATAATATCATGTATTATTTGCCGTTGCCCGGCGCCGAAGCCGGTTCGATTCCGGTATGACACCGTGCGAAACCACAGTATAATCAACGGAGCACCCTATTACGCAGAAACGGTATACTTTAAACAGTTTTCAGGTTGTTGGCAGTTTTTTGTACCAGAAGAAATAGATTCCTGCAAGCGACAGAATAAACACCGGCAAAGTCCACAAAAACGAATCATACGCCCTGATGATAAGCTGCATAGGCAGCAGGAACAGGGTAATCTGCCAGAGCATCACAAAAGGAAGCGCGATGATATCGTAACGGTGCTCGTGTTCCATCGCGGTCCGTTCCCCTGAAGAAAGAATGGATTTCAGAGGTCCCCATAATCCGAAGGGGCGTGTTTTCCTATAGAAATTCTCAAGAACCGCTCGATCGGTTGGTTTGCTGATATAGGTACCGATTATCGAACAAATCAATCCGATAGAGGTAATAATGGTAAACTGGAGACGTTCATCGAGATCGGGAAACATGAACCGCTGGATTACAGAGCAGAGCATGCCTCCCATCAGGCCGATGGCGAAACCGCCTCCGTTGAAACGCCACCAGTACAGGCGCAGCATAAAGGGTATGATCATCCCTCCGCCGAGGCTCATGATAATCCAGCCCCAGATATCGTTGATACTCCTCGTTGAATAGCCCATCACGTAGCCTGCGGTGACCAGTATGACAATGAATCCCCAGCTGGCCGTTATGAGCTCCCTGTTTGATGCCGAGGGGCGGAGATAGCGCTGGTAGATATCGCGGGTGAAAAATCCCGCTGTCTTATTGACCGTGGAATCGAAGGTGGACATACATGCCGCAATAAGCGCGATAAGGATCATCCCGCGAAATCCCATGGGAATATCGAACAGGATGACAGCAGGAAGAATACGTTCGGGATTAATGGTTCCCTCGTAACTGAGAAGCTGAAGTTTGGATGTCCAGTTCTGCCCAAGAATGTTGGAAAGACCCGAAACGAGGTCCGGATACCGTTCGGGATAATGGATAACGCCGGACAGCACATCGGCCCAGCGGCTCTTGTCAATTGCGCCGAAATGGTTTTTGATGAGATCGGCTGCCTGGATAAGCACCCCCTGATCCGGGAAAAGATCCTTGACGAGGAACAGACCGAGCACGACAAAAGATATCATGAGCGGCCAGCGGAACATCATGAGCCATGTCCAGAAAAAGGTGAGTTTCCCGCACTCGCGGTCGCTCTTCGCGCCGAAGAATTTCGGATCGTCTCCCGAGCCCACACCGCCGATAATATTACGCAGAAGGTAAAAGAAGGCGAACATGGCGAGATGACTGTAGGCTTCATAACCCTTCGGCATCGAAGTAAACCACCGGAGCCGTGATGTCATCCAGTCGGGATTCCCGGTGACTTCATGTGCAAGAAGCGCAATAGTCTGCGAATCGGAAGCTTTCATGAGCGCCAGTATCGAAATAGCTATGACTGCGGTGAGAATAATGAACGATTGAAACATGTCGGTGAATACAACGCCGTAAAAACCCGATGCCATGGTATAGATCGCGGCCACACTGATCATGATAATCGAACACACAAGCGGAGAAAAAGGAAGAAACATCGAAAGGAATAATCCGACCCCTTTGACCAGATAAGCGAGCATTCCGATGGTGATAAGTATTTCCGCAATGGCGCGGGCGATACGGGCGAACTGCCCGCTGATACTCTCGCCGAACCTGAACACCATCCACTCGGCTCCCGTTATACAGCCGGAGCGACGGTGCCATTTCCCGGTCCACAGGAGCATGAAGGGCAGAACAAGCACCGCGCCGCCGCGGAACTCGATGAAAAGCCCCCGCGGTCCGAGCATGAACAGGAAGGATGTGATGATCATGGTGCCGGTGATATCGAGAAACGATGCCATGCCCGAAACGCCGAGCGCCCACCAGGGGAGTCTCCTTCCGCCGAGGAAGTAATCCTCGAGACTTCGGGATGCCATCTTTTTAAGAACCATGCCGAGACCTATAAGAATGGCAAAATAGATCAGCATGACTGTATAATCGATCGTGTTCAGGTATTCCATAGGTATCCTCCTGACATTTTACGATTAGTGTCTATTCCGAATTTATCTGGAAATATTCATAAAAAATTTCACCACGGAGACACGGAGCAGGGGTAATTCATGAATTACCCCTGCAATGTTACATCGGTAAGGTACTAAACTCAAATCCGCGTAAATCCGCGTTCTATCGAATCTTGAGAACTTATCGGGTATCTCCGTTTTCTCTCACTCACCCGCATCACGGATAAAATCATCCTTCCGGCAGCTTACGGTACCAGAACAGGTACATCCCTGCGAAGCATACGGCCCAGACAGCAAATGTAACCCGGAATGCCCCATAGGATTTAATTATGAGCTGCATTGGCAGCATGAAAAGCGTGATCTGCCAGCCAAGAACAAACGGAAGCGCGATGATATCGTAGCGGTGCTCCCGTTCCATACCGGCGCGGATATCAGGGGACATTTTTTTCCTGAGCGGCCCCCAGAAACCGAACGGCCGGGTTTTATGGTAAAAGTTTTCGAGTATCGCCCGGTCGGTCGGCCTGCTCAAATAGGTTCCGGCAACGGCGCCGGCGAACGATACAACACTTACGAGCGCAAACTGAAGACGCTCGTCGAGCTCGGGAAACATGAAACGCTGTGCAACGGCAAAAACCATCCCGACAACGGTGCCGAGGGCAAAACCTCCGCCGTTGTAACGCCACCAGTAAAACCGCATGAGACTGGGGATAAGGAGACCGGCTCCGAAACTCATGTTGATCCATCCCCAAATATCGTTGATGCTTCTTGTCGAGTATCCGAGGGCAAACCCGACCGCAACGAGAACGACAATGAAAACCCAGCTTGCAACGATCATTTCCCTGTTCGGGGCTGAAGGTCTCATATACCGCTGATAGATATCACGGATGAAGAAACCCGTCGTCCTGTTGACCGTGGAATCGAATGTGGTCATAGCCGCAGCGATGAGCGCCACAAGAATCATCCCGCGGAAACCCATCGGTATGTCATAGAGAATGACAGCCGGAAGAATGCGCTCGGGATTGACGGTTCCCTCGAAACTCAGAAGCTGGAGTTTCGATGACCAGTCATCCCCCAGCAGATTGGAGAGACCGGCGACGAGCGCCGGATAATGGCCGGGAGCATTGATGATTCCGGCAAGAGCATCGGGCCAGCGGCTCTTGTCGACTGCGCCGAGGTGATTCTTGATGAGATCGGCGGCCTGAATCAGCACCCCCTGGTCGGGAAACAGATTCTGCACGAGAAAAAGTCCGAGCACCGCAAACGCCATCATCATGGGCCACCGGAACATCATGAGGGATGTCCACATGAAGGTCAGCGTGCCGCATTCACGGTCGCTGCGGGCGCCGAAATACTTGGGGTCGTCCCCCGCGCACATGCCACCGAATATCTGGCGGAGGAAGTAAAACATCGCGAACATCGCAAGGTGACGGTAGGCTTCGTAACCCCGCGGCATGGATGTAAACCATTGCAGCCGTGAACTCGTCCATTCGGCGCTGCCGGTTACACTATGGGCCAGTGCGGCGAGGCTCTGAACATCGTATGGTTTTAGGAACGCCATGAGCGAAATCGCAACAACCGCAACAAGAATGATCATTGATTGAAAAAGATCGATGAACACAACGCCGTAAAAACCAGAAGCCATGGTATACAACGCTGCGACACCTATCATGATGAGCGAGCAGGCGAGCGGAGAAAAAGGCAGGAACATGGACAGAAAAAGCCCTGCACCTTTCACGAGGTATGCCAGCATGCCGACAGTGAGCAGTATCGCTGCCAATGCCGCGGTAAGACGGGCAAACTGACCGCCGAAACCCTCGCCGAACCTGAATATCATCCACTCGGCGCCGGTTATACACCGTGACCGCCTGTGCCATTTCCCCATCCAGACGAGCATGAAAGCGAGCGGCAGGACAGCGCCGCCCCGGAACTCTATGAACAGTCCCCGGGGACCGAGCATGAACAGAAACGATGTAATGATCATGGTGCCGGTCATATCGAGATACGACGCCATTCCCGAGACACCGAGCGCCCACCAGGGGAGCTTTCTGCCTCCGAGAAAGTAATCTTCGAGGCTTCGTGACGCCATCTTTTTGAGCACAAGACCGAGACCGAGAAGTATCGAAAAATAGATCAGAATGACCGTATAATCGATTGTGTTCAGGTATTTCAAAGATATCCCTCCCGACAATGTACCATATGTGTTTTATTCCAAATTCCTGCAAGTCATTTAAAAAGGATTCCCTATCAGCGATTCGGGAATGACGGCGTTACGGGGACTCCCGACACCAGGCCGGGGCTTTGGCACATGAAACAGCAGATGCATTTTCAGATAAAACCAGGCTGAGAAACGACACAGGCCCATGTGAACCTTATTATTCTGCACAGACCTCGATTACAAAGGTTTTATTTCACGGTCCTCTGCTGTTTTTTCCCGAGAAAAGGCAGAACCGCGTCGGCATAGCGTTCGCCGAAAATCCTCATGCCCGGGGTGTCGAAATGCCAGTCATCGAGCACATTCAATCCTTCGGATGAGGCAAACCCGGTACAGGGAACCTCACGGGGGAGTCTGGCAATCTGATCGTTCACCGGCCATGATCCGTTTATCTGCCCGGCGATAAAGGGAAGGTCTGGCGCCCCGAGGTCCTCTCTGAAATTACCGATCAATACCTTCAGCTTGTCAAGGTACAGTGGATCGGAACAGTCCGCTTCGCCCTGATGCCAGAGAATTCCCTTCAGCACGCCGGTCTTCTGTGCGATTTTTACCCGTCTCACCGCCTCAGAGTAGAGAAGTCCCCCTCTGCTCCACTGTGAGATGCTCGTTCCACCGCGTGCGTTGACCACGAGACCCACGGTTATGGACGGGTCCGAGCGGAGAATTTTCTTTGCAAAGGTATAACCGGGATTGAGTTTCTGCATGCTCATCTCTTTCCGGTACCGTGAATACCTGTTGAGCGGATTCGATGCGATTTCCCACTCGTCCGAGGCATTGAGCAGATAGCACCGCTCGATGGGCGCCCTGTCTTCGTCCCCGATCGGGGCTCTCCCGGCCATATTGGATTGTCCGATAAGAAGGAAAACATACAATTTCTCATTCGGCCCCGCAGTATTTTTAGTATTTTCGGCGGCAATACCTGAAAACATAAGCAACAATGCACAAGTCACGGCACAGAGAACAGCACGAGTTCTGAACATCATCATTCGCTTCCTTTTTTACAACCATGAAAATGAATCGAAGCGGCCTCATTTTGCATAGCGCCCCAACGACTTGATAAACTGTCATTTTATTATCAACAGCACCCGAAAACATCATGAGAAAAATACAAATAATACTATAGCGCAGCATAAGATAATTATATATTTTAAATTTAAACAAGGCAACCAGTACTTAAAAAATCACAAAAGGAGGAGCCCTGTCATGAAAGAGACAGTGTTTAAAGCTGCTGCTGTACTCTGCGTTTTATGTATTGCTGTTTGGGTAATTCCGCAAACGGCAGGTGCCCAGGATATCAGGGTCATCGTTCGCGGCGATGACATGGGCATGACCCAGGGATCACTTGCAGGCTTCGAGAAAGCTTTCAATGAGGGAGTCCTGACAAGCGGCGCAATCATCGTTCCGGGGCCGTGGTTTGAAGGCGCAGCCGAGCTGTGCAGGAAAAACCCGGGCTGGTGTACCGGCGTTCATCTCGCGCTGGTGGGTGAATGGCGCGGATACAGATGGCGCCCGGTGCTCCCGTATGACAAGGTATCCTCAATCGTTGACGAGGATGGATTTCTGTACACATCACCTGATGTGCTCTGGGCGCATAAGCCCAAAATCGAAGAGATAGATGCGGAACTGAGAGCACAAGTGGCTCTGGCAAAGAAAAAAGGTATTAATGTCCAGTATGTCGATACCCATTATATGGAATTGAACGACTATCCGGGCCTCGAAAATGTCATCAAAACCATCGCAAAAGAAAATAATGTACCCATATCGTCCGAGCTTGGTGAAGGAAGTCCCGGCAGTGTCTATACTGTCCCGGTAGCCCAGAAAAAAGATGCCGCAGTAAAAATGCTTCAGGAGCTCAAACCGGGATTATGGCTATGGGTTTGTCATATCGGAATAGAATCGCCGGAACAGGATGCCCTCATTCATACCCAGCCCGATCACATCTTTACCAATGGCGGGGTCGGCGCCCACCGTGCGGCTGAATTAGGGGTCCTCACCAGCATCGAGGTTAAATCGATGATTCTGGCCAAAGGCATCAAGCTGGTCAGTTATACCGATTTATGGAAAGAACAAAAGAAACGGTAGACATTATCTCTCAACAGGAATTTTGTAATCCTGCCTGTATATACAAACTGAAATGGGGCTGCTTCCCGCGACAACAGAAAGCGGCCCCCTTTTTTTACCTTTTCAAGATTCAATAGACTACTGATGAACACGGATTTTTTATTAACATTGACAATACGGAGAATTATGATAAATTTGTGAAAATAATATCCGGATTATTTATGAAGATTTTTCACCACAAAGGCACCAAGGCACAATATATAATACCAGGTTGCAATCGAACGGGCAATATAGGTGCCCGTAGTGATTTAAAACGATGCTGAAACCAGTTCAGCATGAGGTTATCCGATGTTACTGTTTAATCAACGGAGAAATAAAGAAAAGATTAAACACATTCTATATCTGCATGTATTATAACCGGGCGTGTGAAAAAATACCATTCGCAGTTCTGCCGATTCATGATTGATCTGTTCTTATAACCCATAATACTCGATTCAGCCGCTCGAAAGGGGAAAACAAGATCATGATACCTCGCAGCGAACCGGACCGACCCGTTACCCTCATTCAGCTTTCCGCTCTCACGCTGCTCCGCGTGGCTGTCGGATGGCACTTTCTCTACGAGGGTGTCGCCAAGATTTATACCCCTGACTGGACATCCAAGGGATTTCTCGCCATTTCCAAGTGGATATTCTCCCCGATATTCCACTGGATTGCTGACACACCCTCCGTCCTTTCCGTAGTCGATTTCCTCAACATCTGGGGACTCACACTCATCGGACTGGGACTCATGGCCGGTCTGTTAACCCGCCCCTCAGCCGTTTTCGGCATTGTCCTTCTTTTTCTGTACTATGTCGCCAATCCTCCGTTCATCGGCATGGATTACGGTGTTATAACCGAGGGAAGCTACCTGATCGTTGATAAAAACCTCGTGGAACTCATCGCTCTGATTGTGGTGGCGCTTTTTCCGACCGGGACATTCCTCGGGCTCGACCGGTATGTTGCATATCTGCGATTAAAACGCACCGGTGATTCGGTCGCTCAACCACTCCCCAAAGAGGCGTCGCAGCAGACGGGCGAAAACCATGATACCCCCCCTTCAATCGGCCGCCGCGAGCTTTTCAAAAGTCTCGCCACATTCCCGGTACTCGGGATATTCATCATTGCAGTGCTCAGGAAACTCGGATGGGAGAGCTACGAGGAGAAGCGCCTCAAGGAATTTCAGGCCGATGCGGTCTCTCGCGCGACAGCCAAGACCTTCAGCTTCACGAGCATGGAAAACCTCAAAGAGAAGGTTCCGCAGGCTCAAATCAAGAATCTCGGACTGAGCCGCGTCATCCTCGGCGGGAACCTGATCAACGGCTTCGTCCACGCCCGCGATCTCCTCTATGTCTCCAATCTCGTCAAGGCATACCACCACAAGGCGAAGATATTCGAAACGTTCATGCTTGCCGAGAAGTGCGGAATCAACGCCTTTCTCACAAATCCGATTCTGTCGGGTGTCATGGACGAATACTGGCGCCGTGGCATCGGCAAAATCAAATTCATACCCAATACCACATCGGACAACATCATCGAGGGAGCGAAGCGGTGTGTCGATTTCGGCGCGAGCGCGTGTTATGTGCACGGCGCAAGCGCTGACCAATACGCCCGCGAGGGGAATGTCGAGCCGGTCGGGAAGGCGATCGACCTCATCCGTCAGAATGGCATCCCCGCCGGTATCGGGGCGCATGACCTCTATACGGTCAAAAAATGCGTCGAACAGGGTGTTATACCGGATTTCTGGGTAAAAACGCTTCATCGGACAGATTACTGGTCGGCCCGGCTCGAAGGAGCGAAAGAGGGACTCGGAGACCATGACAATCTCTGGTGTACCGAACCGGAAGAGACCATCGAGTTCATGGGGACACTCAGCCAGCCATGGATTGCTTTCAAGGTTCTCGCTGCCGGCGCAATCGAGCCGAAAGAGGGATTCAAGTATGCGTTCGACGGCGGCGCCGACTTCATATGTGTGGGCATGTACGACTTTCAGATCGTGGACGATGTCAACATCGCCATGGAGGTGCTCGGCGGAAAGCTCGACCGTAAACGCCCGTGGTATGCATGAGCATGTTTATCCGAGTATTACCATATATATCGAACAGCCCGGCTGCCGATATTTCTGTGACCATGAAAGCTGTCCGCAAATGGCGGAACTTCTCTCATGACGGATGTGTTATTTCTTATCGGATAAAGTACCTCCGTACATCCGTGCAAGCGTATCGAGCGAAAACTTGGGTTTGCGGTCAACGCTCACGACACCATAGGGGCCGAAAACAGCATAGTCGAAGAAATCTCTGCGGTGATAATAATCGGCCCAGCACCAGAGCACGCCTCCCGAAATCCCATGAACACTCCGGATCGCATCCCATATTCTCGATATATAGGCAGCCTGAAAATCTTCCGAATAGTAGACATCACCGTGAATGGTTCTGATACCGCGGGCGCCGAATTCGGTAATGACGATCGGCTTATTACCGAAATAGCTCCGCATGAGCGTCAGGATATTGACAGTCGGCTGGTATGCAAACGAATCGATCTGGGCGGTGTGACGGCATAACTGGCCCTCGAAAATTCCATAGTACTTGTTGAAACAGACGATATCCGCCTCATCGAACGCGCGATGTTCCCGTGGATCCCCATTGGCAACGAACGTGACGAGACGGGTTTTGTCGAGCGACTTCGCCAGACGGATCAGCTCACGCATCACGGTTATACCGATGTCATTGTTCGTTTTACTTTCGTTCGCCATGCTCCAGATGATAACGCAGGGGTGATTCTTGTCGCGCGCGACCATTTTTCTCAGCACAGGTTTCGCCTGATCGAGGATTTCGAGGCTCTGATTCACCCCGTCCCTGCCCCACCAGTCCTGACCCCACCAGTTGATCGGAACTTCTTCTATCATCATGAATCCGTACTCGTCGTACAGCGATAACAGATCGGGCGACTGGGGATAGTGAACGCGGATGGTGTTGATCCCGACCTGTTTCATGAGTTTCAGCTCCCGGCGTAAGACATCCGTGGGAACAACGGGGCCCATCCTGTCGTAATCGTCGTAACGGTTGACTCCCTTGATGGTGACAGGGATTCCGTTGAGGAGAATATCGGTGCCGTTCGTAGTTACGGCTCTTATCCCGAACCGGTCTGAAACGGTGTCGATGATGTCCCCATTGTGTGTCAGGCTGGCAGTAACGGTATACAACACCGGGGAATCGGGAGACCATGCTTCGGCTTTTTCGATCGAGATTTCGACGGGGACTTTCGTGGTTTCGCCGGGTCCGGTGTGAACATTCACGGTGGTGTCCGCCTGACCGGTGACACCCTCGATTTCCACGGAAAGGACGAGCTCGTTATCCGTGTCGGCCGTATTCGAAATCTCAACGGTACAGGAAACGTTTGCGCCGCCTTTATCGGGTACCGCAGTGACCGCCAGATCGGCGATACGGGTTTTCGATGTTCCGACAAGCCTCACCGGCTGCAGAATCCCGCCGTACTGCATCCATTCGATCCGTTTCGCCGCGGGAAGCCATTCTATTCTCGGCCGGTTGTCTACCCTGAGCACAAGGGTACTGGTTTTGCCGGGCTGAAGGTGATCGGTCACATCGAACGAGAACGGAAGATAGCCGCCGATGTTTTCACCGATGTATTCGCCGTCGATCCATACCCTGCTGTAATACATGACCCGGTTGAAAATGAGCTCCGTACGCTTATCGGCATCGAAATCTCCCAGATCGATCGTCGTCGCGTACCAGCCGATGCCCTCGTAACCCCACAGGGCCTCATCGTAGCAATCCCATGCACCCGGAACGG
Source organism: bacterium (assembly GCA_021372535.1). Classification (NCBI taxonomy): domain Bacteria; species bacterium. Next base: position 94,009 of record JAJFUH010000107.1, on the reverse strand, counting down.
TTACGGGAGTCCATGCATTCCTGTCGAAATCCCCGGCATACCAGCGTTCCTGTTCACCGATGTCGTTGACATCGATCTGGAAATGCCAGTTGTCATTCAGAACAACGATTTTACGTACAGAGAGAAGTTTTGCCGGCTTACCGGGAATTTTCGTGTCGGCCGGTTTACGGCAGCCCACGGCGAGCACGTTCAGGAGCAGCAGAATGACACCAGCGGTGATTATCCGGTTACCGGGTGAAATCAAACGTCTCATCATGGCAATTTCCTTTCAGTATGTTCCGTAAATTTTTTTCTGGCGCAGAATCATACGAAGGTGAATTCTATGAGCTACATTTCGATGTAAATAATGTACGATTTACGAAGTACGATTTACGAATTATAGAGGTTCTTCAGGCTCCAACAAACACGCCCTATTATATGAATCCCTTATAATATGATACTTTCCTTTGCGCGCCCAAAGGAAAGTATCCCAAGGAAAAGGCGCCCGTGAAAAGCCTTTATCCCTGTTCATTTCCCGTTTTTCGGGAATGTGTGAACTCACGAGCCTTCGGCTCGCTCGGACAGCACCCATTCTTTTTCCGAAAACCGGTTGTGAACAGGGGGCTTTTCAACGGGATAAAAAACCATTGGTGTCTATGTTCTATATCTATTTATAATCAATATATTACACCACAATTCAGTATGGAAATTAGAGCGTCATCAGAAAATCGATCCCCGATCTACCCGGGGATAAAACCGTACTTCGTAAATCGTAAAGGTCTTTATAAACGCTATCCAGTATAAATATAGTAAATATTCTTTACCGCCCTGCACTGCTTACACTTTATCGGGCACATAAAACGGCTTCCGATAATCACGACTCATCATCGCATCCGCTTCTTTGTCACCGACATAGCGTTCATTGACCGGATCATAAACCAGGGATCGTCCCAGCCTGTAGGACGTGTTCGCAAGATGAACGAGCGAACAGGTATGATAGCCTTCTATGATCGGCGCGGTCAGAATACCCGGATCGTTTGCCCGAACAGCATCGATGAAATTCTGGTAATGATTGCCGATGCCGCCGCCGGAGGGACCGGGTTCCTGTTTTTTCCCCATAAATGTCCACCACCGGTCGACCGTTTTGACCATGTAACCTTCAGACCCATAAAAAATGTTCCCGATGACATTCACATCGCTCATCATATATCCCTGTGTGTTATCCTTGTTCTGGTTTGCCTGCTTCCGGATATCGCCTTCGTCGTTGGTATTCCAGTGACGGACCTCGAACTGGAGCATTTTCTTTTTATCGCCGCCGCCTTCCTGGGAAGGAAACTCGAACAGCGCCACAATGGCATTGGGCGTGTTCTGTGCATCGTCAAACATGAAATGGCCGCCCATGGAAGTAACTTTCGTCGGCAGAGTGACCCCGAGTCCCCAGCGCGCAATATCCATTTCATGAGGCCCCTGATTGCCGATATCCCCGTTCCCGTATTCCCAGTTCCAATGCCAGTTATAGTGGAACCGATTGCGGTTGAAAGGCCGTTCGGGAGCGGGGCCGATCCACAGATCGTAATGGACTTTACCGAGGTATTCTTTCGTATATGGTTCGACTGGCCCATCGGGGTATTTCCCGATGGTATCACGCCATTTATAGCACATTCCCTTGGCCATATAGACCTCGCCTATTCCGCCTTTTCGTAAAAACTCGACCGCTGTCCGGGCGCAGGGATTGCTTCGCTGTTCGGCGCCGTCCTGACAGACCATCTTGTATTTTTGAGCGGCTTCGACGAGTTTTTTACCCTCGAAAATGTTGTAACAGCACGGTTTTTCGACACTCACATGCTTCCCTGCCTGCATGGCCCAGATAGCAGCCAGCGCATGCCAGTGATTGGGCGTGACAACGGAAACCGCATCGATGGTCTTGTCCTCGAGCAGTTTACGGATATCCCCATATGTCTGCGGTCTTTTCAATCCCCGATCGGTAAACAGTTTCTTAATCCGCTCTTCAAACAGGTTTTCATCCACATCACAGAGAGCCGCAACTTCCACATTTTCGAGTTTCGAGTATTCCAGAATGTGATTCTGTCCCATCCCGTGAATTCCGATAACGGCGACACGTATACGGTCATTGGCTCCCCGCCATTGTTTCTGATTTCCCCAGAGCAGCGGCGCAGCCCCGGTCGCCAGACTCCCCGCAGCGATGTACTTGACAAAGTTTCTCCGATTCATATGGCAACTCCGATCCCCGACAGTTTATGTTTGATAAAAACCAATGGTTCGATTCATCCGGCAGACAGAATTGCACGGAATATTTTGAAATAACCGATCCCAAACGCTTTTCGTATCCGAAGAAGCTACGGCTTACTGGAAATCATTCAAAAATAGACATCTACCAGAATATGATGTAGAGCGTAATCATACATGCCACGGATATTCCCCACCAGAGCCAGAAATTTTTGTACCAGGAATAGGGTTTCGGACATTCTTCGGGAGGGAGATTAGCAAGATCGCGTGTCCATACAGCCGTGCGCACCTGTTCGCTGTCAGGTGTCGATGAAAAGAGGCTTACGGCAATCATCACTCCGAGCAGCAGGAAAAATTCGATGCCGACGAGATTGAAAAAATTGAATCCGGGGAGAATCCGCTTTTCGAGCCAGAATGTCAGAGGAATGAGCACCATTCCGAGAAGCATGGTCACGATTGCCCCGCGGTTTGTCGCCCGTTTCCAGAGCGCGCCGGTTGTAAATATCACCGCGAAAGGCGCCGCCATGACCGCCCAGCTCTGCTGGAAATAATCGAAAATGGTGGGGAATGTTCCGACAACCGGAGCCCACAGCGCCGCAGCCGCAAGCAGAATACCTCCGGTTGCACGGCCCACGGTCACGAGGTGGCGATCCGAGGCATCGGGCCTGAAGTACACACGGTAAAAGTCGATCGAGAAGAGAGTCGCAATCGAATGAACGAGGGCGCTGATAGTGGACATGATGGCCGCGAAAACACCGGCGTATACGATGCCACGTAATCCGGCGGGAACCATGTAACGGACAAGATAGGGATAGACAGCATTCGGCTCGGGTGGAACGGGCATTGCGCCGATCTGCGCAAGACGGTATCCCACGATGCCCGTGAACTCGATTGCCAGCCCCAGCAGAATACCGAGGAAGGTGGCGAATACCACTCCCATGCGGGCGTTCCATTCGTTTTTCGCACCCAGACACATCTGGATATAGAACTGGTTGGTGCAGGCATACCAGACATTCGTGGAGAACATGAGGACGAGGATAGCAGTCCAGGGCAGTTCGGGATGATCGATCGGCAGAAACAGGTGGGCACGTTCGCCGGTGCCGACCGCTTCCATGAATCCGCCGGGGATGTGCATCAATCCCGTCACCGTGATGAAAAGCCCGCCGACAATGAGCAGAACGCTCTGAAGTGTTTCCGTCCATGCCACAGACGACATGCCGCCATAGACCGTATATAGACCGGTCAATACAGCCAGAAGCCAGATGCAAGTAACCACCGGAAATCCAAACACCTGGTGCATCAGGTATCCGCCGGAAAAGAGCACACCTGCAAGATTGATGATGAAATAACTCGCCAGTGTCATTGCCGAAAAGATAGACCGTGCAAGGGGGCTGAATCTTCGTTCGAGGTACTCGGGGATGGTCATGATGCGCCGCCGGAAATAGAGCGGCATGAAAACGACCATCAGCAGGGCGAAGGAGGGGAATACTCCCCATTCCCAGTGGATGACCGCGAGACCGACTTCGTATGCCTTTGCCGAAGCCCCGATGAACTGTTCGGTGCTGATGGATGTTGCAACCATGGCGAAACCGACGGCGTACCACGGAAGACGCCCTCTGGCAAGAAAAAATCCCTCCGCCTGTGCTCCCTTGTTACGTCCCGCAAAAAAACCGATAAGGAGCACAGCGACAATGTACAGCGCGAAGATGATAAAATCCATGGCGCCGATTGCAAACATATAATTCCCTCATTCGCCGTTCATGCGGGATGCCGGTGATGCACTGTGTCTTCAGAAAACAGTCCGATTTTCAGCCCGGATCATTCATGAAAAATATTTAACCACAAAGACACAAAGGCACAAATAGATATAACAAATTGTATATACTATCTTTAGTAATTATAATTCTTTCACAATAAAAATAAGATATAAAACAAATCCGCGAAAATCCGCGTTCCACATAATTTTTTACAGGCCGGATCAGGAACAATCACCGGTATTTCATATACCGATGACCTGTCCTCCGGATTCTATGCCTTTTACACCGGAGAGGCCCTCATATACGACGGCTTCAACCTCGCATTTCAGCGTTTCACCGGGATTCAGATGACCGCAGGTTCCCTGCTCGATGGCTTTGTCGAGAAGAAACGGATAGGCGGTGCAGGGTTCTAAAATGGCCGTGCGATAACCGCGCCAGCCGCCATCTGTGATAAACAGCCAGACCGATGTGAATATTTCCTTCGGAAAATGCATGCCGAAACCCACTCTCTTTTCAGAATCGGTCATCGCGCACCAGCCATTCTCCAAATCGATGCAGTAGACAAACTCTTTGAACGGACGCCCGGAGCCGAACATGAACCGCAGGTCGCAGTCGTCACCGTCCTTTCCCCTGCAAACCGGCCAGGGGAAGCGTTCTTCCCCGACCAAGAAGCTGAATTCCCGATCGCCCCGAATGACCGTACAGGGCGGCAGATCGATACGGCTCGACGGGGAGATATTGAGCGCCGGGTGAAGTTTCCAGAGGAAATCGAGACCGGTATGGCTCATGTTGACAAGTTCATACCGGAACGTAAGCAACGGGCTGTCGCGTTTTACGGTCAGCCAGCGATCCAGCCGGGCAGTGGTAACCGAACCGTAACACCACATGTGCAGCACCGCCTGCTCGTCGGATTCTTCCTCTATTACCGCCTGCCAGGGAAGCGTCCAGAGCTCGCCGTGATCCGGGTATGGTTCACCGGCTGCCGATGTCGGTTCGTCATTGGGGAAGAGCTCGTCCCATCCGCCGTAAAAATGATCGTCGAACCGCGATCCTGTGGGGAGCCGACGCGGGATTAGACGGGGATTCTGCCAGAGAATGCCGGTATCGGACGGTTTATGGATGAGCCGGAATATCTTGCCGCCGAGCTCGGGGAGAACTACGATTCTCAACAGTGAATTCTCGATGCAGATTGCCTGCAATCCGTGATACTGCCATGCCGTTTCAACGATAATATGTCCCACGTTTCACCTTCCTGTCCGATGAATCTCGACGTCCCGAAAATCATGCCGGGAAAAGAACCGCTTTAATAGCTCCGTCGCGGCGGTCACGAACACATTCATACGCCTGCTGAGCCTCGCTGAACGGAAACCGGTGAGTGATGATCGATGCGAGATCGAGTGAGCCATCAAGGAGCCATCCAAACAAACGTTCCCATCCTACACGATCCGAAAGAGCGCCGTAAACGGTTAAATCCTTCAGTGTGATTATATCGATATTCACGGTGGGTACCGGCGAGCCATGAACACCGTACAGCACGACACGCCCCTGCACCGATACCAGATCGAGGGCCGATGCAAGGCTTGAAGATGTCCCGGCTCCATCGAACACGAGACCGGCGCCCCGTCCTTTCGTGACATCATTCACCACTTCACGGGGATTCTGTACAGCAGGGTTGATAGTGATATCGGCGCCGAGCTGTGCGCCAAGCTTTAGACGTTCGGGACGGGTTCCCATGAGGATTGTCGTTCCGGCGCCCAGAATTTTGCCGATCTGCACGGCAATCAGTCCCGCGGGACCGGGGCCGATGACCAGAAAAGTCTCTCCTGCACATACTCCGGGCTTGACCAGCGCGCCCAGTACTTCGGGATCGAGAATGGCGGCAACCTCATCGCCGATACCGTCGGGAACAGGAATCGCGTTCCGCGCCGGAACCGTTATGAACTCCTGCATTCCCCCGGTTACCGTCTGGCCGATTTCATACCCATTGGGGCAGAACTGTGTCGCTCCCCGGTGGCAGAACACACATTCACCGCATCCCACCACGGAATCGATGGTCACCCGTGTTCCGGCCGGGCATTCCACAGCGTCGCCTGTTTCTTCGACTACACCGGCAATCTCGTGCCCCAGCACATGGGGCGGGTCGGTGAACCGCGTCCTGCCGCTGACGATATGCACGTCGGTACCGCAGAGTCCGACAGCGGTAACCCTGACGAGCACTTCCTCTCTGCCCGGTGGTGCGGGAAGAGGGGCATCTTCGGTATAGACAAGCGTGTCGTTCCCGGTCCAGGTAATCCGTTTCATGATCAGGCAACCCTGTACTGAGCGATGACGGTTTCATCGAGCTCGATACCGAGCCCCGGTTCCTGGGGAACCGATACACGGCCGTCGACGACTTCGAAACGCTGTTTTGTGAGCGTGTGCCTGAGAGGCGACTGGCTCACGCAGTATTCGAAAATGAAGGAATTCGGAATCGCTGCAAGAAAATGGAGCGAAGCGGCAATATTGATGCCTGTCTTGAACGAATGGTTCACGACCGGACGACGACGGTCCCGTGCAAGACCGGCAATGCGGAGAGCCTCGGTCAATCCGCCGCAGCGGGTCACATCCACCTGAACCACATCGATACCCCCGCGATCCATGAGCTCGATAAAGGAGTGGCGTTCGCTTTCCTCCTCACCGGCGGCTATCCGGACTTCGGTGGCCCCGGTCAACCGTGCGTACCCGTCGAGATCATCAGGATGGAGCGGCTCCTCGAGCCAGTAGATGTCATAATCGGCGAACCGACGGGCCATCATGATCGCGGTTTTGGCATCCCAGACCAGGCCAGCGTCAATGATGACATCTCTGTCGGTGCCGACCGCACGGCGAATCTCACGCACGAGCGCCACATCGTTGTCCGGATCGCTTCCGAGCGGTTCCCAGCCAAACTTCACGGCTGTAAATCCCATGTCTGCATAGCGTCTCGCCATATCGCCGGTCTCACTGACGGTATCGCCGAACAACGAGCTCGCATAGGCTCTGATGTTCTGACAGCAGTTTCCTCCAAGAAGGGTGTGAACCGGCTTACCGGTTGCTTTCCCCAGAATGTCCCACAGAGCGATGTCGATGCCGCTCATTGCATGGATGACCGCCCCGCGACGGCCGTAATAGAGCGATCCTTCGTACATTTTATCCCATATCTGCCGGATATTGAAGGGGTCCTGGCCGATGACGATGTCCCTGAGACCGCGGCAGAGCGTATGGGATTTCGGCGCCTCTATGATCGCCTTGACCACCCGCGGCGAGGAATCGACCTCGCCGATACCCACGATTCCTTCGTCGGTGGTGACCTTCACAACTGCCGTATCCTGGCTGCCATCCGTGCGCCAGGCGATATCCGGCAGGCTGAGCAGTATGGTTTCAACATCGGTTATTTTCATGCAGCGCGCTCCCTTGAAAAAATGAATCATCGATACCCGACTAAATAAACCAAACCATGAACCATAAACTATAGACCATAGACCATAAACCAAACCATGAACGAGCATCAATACGATACAAGAACATCGAAAACACCACCCGAAGGATCGAGAGTGACCGCTTCACGCTCCGTATCGAAGCCTTCCCACTGCCTGCCATTCACCGTGACCGACCGCATCGGTTTTCCGAAGGGCGCGCGGACGAACAGCACAATTTTCCCCGGCGTTTTCACGGGTTTAAGCTCAATATGCGCCCTGACCGTGCCGGGATTACCACCATGCTGCATGACATAGGAGACTTCCCCGAATATGGTCTGGGCCGAATACAGTTCTATCGGCCTGCCGGGTTCGAGCCATCGTCTCGGCGTGCCGGGCGCAATCCAAAGCTCATTGCCGGATTCCATGACCAGCATGTCGCAGACACGGTTCACGAACCGGGCCTCATCCGGAATCTTGTGCATGGGCCCGCTGCCGACACCCCATCGGCGGTATTCCTCGGTAAAGGCATTGACATCCCGGTAGAGACAGGAGACCATGGAATTATAGATATTGCGAATCGCCGCCGGGATTTCGTTCCGCAGCAGGTACGCCTGGATGGGATTCTGCAGATTGGGCTGGAAGACCATGCCCCCGCGGCTGAACCAGTACTCGTCGTCCACCACGCCGTGGATGTGCTGTCCCAGCGAGCTTGAAAGCGTGATATTGTCCTCCCAGTCATCGAGTATCGCATCGGACAGGGAATCGCGCGGTTCAAGAATTCCGGTCGTGATGAGAATCATGGGGCCATAGAGGGCTTCCCGTGTCGCCGAAAGACGGAATGTCAGGAGGGTGTTCTGCCGGTACCGTTCATAATATTTCGACCGCATGGGACCGAAATACCGGAATCGCTGATAGACATGGGACGGCACGAACGGAACATAAGTATTGTTTCGGAGGCGCGCCACGGGGGCGAGTTCGCTTGATCGCTTTACTGCGGTGCGGATATCCTTCAGATAGTCGGCGGCCTCCTTTTCAAGGCGGTCGGCTCCGGGAATGCCCGTCTGTCCGAAGACATCGGCGGTACTCTGCAGGCCCAGCCAGGCATAGGCGTTCACCGCGAACCAGAATCCCCATTCATCGTTATCCTCAAGCCTTCCCGCCGGGAGAAGCCCGTAGTGACGCACCGGTCTCCCCTGACCATCGAGAAGTTTTGTCAGGTTACGCTGTTCGATGATCCAGTCGGCTGCCCTGAGCATATTGGGCGCCGCATGGTCGAGCCATGCCCTGTCACGGGATAAAAGGTAATGCTGAGCCATAGCCCACAGGACAGTGCCGTGGTCGAGGTTATACCTGCCGGAGGTATAATTGTATGTCTCATCGACCCTGCCGCCGTGGAACACAGCGCTCTGGTCGCCTGTGAACGTCCCCGGCATAGGGTCGGTGCCCTGGAGCTTCAGGAACGTTTCCAGATACGAGGCAGCCGTTCCGCTGTCGCCGATCCGGTCGAGAAAAAGGGTCTGGAAGGAAGACTCGTTCGAATACACGCCATAGGACATGCTCGCCGCCGGAACCATGAAGAGGCCGCTTTTCGGGTCTTTCGAGGTGCTTATCCTGATATGGGGGATAACCGACTGGGCCATTTCGTTGAATTTCCGCTCGGGGACATTATAAGCGGTTCCGGCATTGACCACAGTCCGCCAGTATTCGGTCACCCGCAAACGCTCGGCCCCGTAATCGAGTGCGGCGATACGGGGGATGTCACGGATGGTGAGATCGCCCGCAAACGGCGCAGAAATGTATACGGTCACTGCCTGATGAGCAGGGATTTCAACGGGCTGATGAACGGCATTGTCCCTTACAGTCTGGTCGGGCAGGATATTGCCGGAAGGAAGTTTTACTCCGGCCCTGAGAAAGATTTCGCCGTTTCTGGAATCGCAGATGAAACCGTTCCGAACTACCGGGCTTGCAAGCGAATCGGCTTTGAGCCAGACATGGGCTATCGCGTCTGTATCCTTTGGATTTTCGATAGAAAGGGCAATCATGAGAATGGCAGGCGTCTGTTCGCTTCGTCCCGCGTCATATGGCGACAACGGCCCTTCGAGCAGGGTCACGAAGGCTTCCTCGCGGAAATTCAGCCCCTCATGGCTCCAGATCACTTCCGGCACCGGGAGATAATCGTCAAGAATGGACATTCGGGACTTGTCATCATCACGGATATACACGGGATTTTCTCCGGTTCCGATATACCAGTGAAGCACATCGCTGTCCCAGGATAAGCGCGCAAGCTCGGCGCCTTTCGCCTTCGTCTGCCGTTTACTCATGAAGAAACCGCCGCCCCATTCGAATGCGAACTTTTGCCAGCTCGCATCCGCCGCCAGAGGCAGATACAGCCGTCTGCCGTCCTCGCGCAGGGATACGGAAAGCACAGGGATTTCGGCCACCGCACGGTCGTAAGTCTGCTCGGGCTCGACCCTGAGCTGATCGCGTATAGTGCGGCCCTGAACAGCCCCAAAACCGGCGAAAGTAGTCGCATCATCCGCCTTTTTTATGAACACGGCGTACAACGGTATATATATGGGGCCTTTATCGAGATCGTCCACAAGAAATGAGAATGTCCCCCGCGAGCTCCTGACAGTCATAATGGTCAGGTCGTTCGATCCCGGCAGATCGGGTGATGCGGTGATGATATCGGCCCGGATACCTTTCGGTTTGCCCTCGGGACGCAGTTTCCACCCCGATGGGCGGTCAACCGTATCGCCCCGGGTGAGCCCCCATCCCGAAACCTTTCCGATGCGGCCGTTGAAAATCTCCAGGGAGCCCTCAACCGGCGAGTTCACGGTCGTATCACCGAGAAACTCGATGGAGCATGATACCTTTTTCTCCTTCGTCGGGGAATACACATGGAATGCGGTTACGGCGGAAGGTTTGATGGTGTACACAAGACGGATTTTCATTGTCCGGCGGTAAACGACGGCTTCGGGAAGATTGCCGGCGCGCCCGTTTTCCTCTGTCGTCAGGGGTTTGAAGGTGAATGCGATGGTTCGCCCGTTGATCGAAGAGTTCACAGCAGCTTTCGTCCATTCGCCCTGCCAGGGATCGTCCGCCCGGTCTTCGATGGTATGCAGGCGGGGCGGTTCTCCGGGCCATGTTCTGTTCCAGTACTCGACGGAGACAGCTTTCGCGAGGGATTCGTTTACCGCGCCGCTGTGTGTAACCTCGATCCGTACAACATCGCGCTCCTCCTGCCACCAGGCTCCGATGTTCCACTCGTTGTCAGCAGTCCGGGGAACCTCGATGAGTTTCGCGTTTGTAACCGGCGCCCCGAGAACATCGCCCGATGACGGCCATGATGCCATCTCGCCGAACGATGTCAAATCCCATGTGTTGTAAGTTTCCTGCGCATTGCAGGGAAATGCGGCTGCAAAAAGCATAACGACACAGAAGAAACAGAAATGGTATATCACAGTCCTCATATGCACCTCAGGATGAACGGTTTATGCGATAATCATCTGCCCAACACTGCGTATGGTCTGTTCGACCGGATGGTTCTCCGGAATATAATCCTTACCGTTATGACAACTTGCTGTGTCCGGCACATTATTCACCGGCAGGTAACCGTGGAACGGACATGCTTACCCCGATAACCGGGCATACATATCCGAATATGTGCACGGCTTCAATCCGAGCTTGCGGACATGGGAAAATGTCAGCTCGAGCATTTTCATACCGGGATCGAACGAGAACAGCGACCAGGGATGCCAGATGAACGAGAGATATGTCGCCCCCGTGGAAGCGGCCTTTTCTATAAAAATCCTGTTGACCGCGAATTCCTCCTGCGGTGTGGTCACGAATCCCGGCGGGATGGCTTCAGGCATCGCGGACGGCCAGAGTGTCATGCGGCTCGGACCGAACTTGTTGTTGTTTTTCAGCAGATTCTCGTGCCAGCCATGACCGGGCAGTTCCCACAGGTCAGCGTATCCATCCGGGGCGTATGTGAACGGTTCTGTTATCAGTGCAGGCATCGAGTAGTCGGGCCCCCAGAGCAGGCTGCTCGTATATTTGAAACCCGCTTCGCGTACAAGACCGAGCACATCGTTCGCTCCCCTGAAACCGTCGACGAATCCGCATCCCGGACGAAGTCCGGTACAGGGTTTCCCGAACACCCGTTCGACTACCTCCTTGCCCTTGAAAATCTCCGTACGTTTTTCATTGAGGGGAATCTCTGACCCGCAGAAGGGATTATCCCGCAGCATCCGGTGTGAATAGGTATGCGATGCTACCTCGAAAAGGGGATCATTTAGAAGTTGACGATAGTCGGCGGAATTGGCTTCGAGCGTTTTTCCCACAATGAAAAATGTCGCCGGGATGTGTAACTTCCTGTGTACGGCGACGATGGCTTTGCAGGCCTCAAGACATGACGGCGATTCGGTGTCGTAGGCAGCGATATAGCTCGTTTCCTTTTTGCCGCTACCCGCTGTCTGGGCAGCGGCCGAACCCACAACTGAACAGGTTCCCCATGCCATGGCCGCCATGAGAGCTTTTCTGCGCGAGAGCATGATCATACAATGGAATCCTTGTTTACAGGTACGGAAGCAGTATACAGTGCATATACAATGACTATAATTACATTATTACATAATTTTATTGCTTTGAATACTAATAAAATGAAAATTTCATGAATTACAACCGGATTTTTTCTTATACGGGAATAATCACACTTTTCGAAATTCCAAGGATTTTTCAAGAATTATCGAGTAAATAAACTCTGTCAGCATAAATCATCAGTCTATTGAATCCCGTAAATTTTTCAGATTATAATTCAAACAGGGGGGGTTTTATTATTTTCACTCTGAAGCATATACAATTATCATGCTTGTCATTTGCAACATTTCATTATAGTTTATAGGGTGTGCCGCAGAAATTTTTTAACCACAGTGCTCCTGAATATTTACAGAGATCAACATAAATATTCTTGCCCATCATGGGTGTTTCCATACTGTTTCCGGGACATCGTGAGGTGATATCATGACTGCTCAAACCGGTAAAGGCATGCAGGAAACACATTCGTGGATCGATGATCTGTGGGGCGGACTTTCGGCAATGCTCGTTGCGCTGCCCTCCTCCATCGCCTTCGGAGTCCTCGTCTATACGGTGCTCGGGCCGGAGTATGCGGGACAGGGCGCCCTTGTCGGGATTCTCGGCGCGGCGGTGCTCGGTATTGTCGCGCCTCTGGTCGGACGGACGGGGGGACTTATATCCGCTCCCTGCGCACCGGCGGCCGCTGTCCTTTCCGCGCTGGCTCTGGAACTTTTTTCCAAAACATCCGGAAACGGGCTCGATCCGGCAAGCATTCCCTCGCTCCTGGTGCTGACCGCTGTGATATCAGCCGGATTTCAGATTCTCTACGGAGTCATAGGCGGGGGCAGGCTGATAAAATTCATTCCCTACCCGGTAGTCAGCGGCTATCTCTCCGGAGTGGGAGTCCTCATCGCCCTCGGCCAGCTTCCCAAACTGTTCGGCCTGCCAAAAGGAACATCGCTTCTCCACGGTTTGTTCTTGCCGGGACTCTGGACATGGCAGAGTCTCGCTGTCGGGCTTTTCACCATGGCCGTCATGGTGATTGCCCCCCGTCTTTCAAAAAAGGTTCCTGCCACAATCCTTGGCCTCCTGGGGGGTATGGTCGCCTATTTCGCTCTCGCCGCGCTTTCTTCGGGTATGCTCGATATCAAGGATAATCCCCTCATAATCGGGCCGATCCAGACCTCCGGCAATCTTCTTAACGTTGTTTCCGGACAGGTAACCTCTCTGTTTTCCGTCCACCTTGCATCCATCCGGCTCATATTCATTTCCGCGCTCACCCTTTCAGTGCTGTTGTCCATCGATACCCTGAAGACATGCGTGGTACTCGATTTTCAGACCCGAAGCCGTCACAACTCGGACAGGGAACTCATGGGCCAGGGAATCGGGAACCTTGTATCATCCCTGGCCGGCGGCATGCCGGGCTCCGGAACGATGGGGCCAACGCTTGTCAACGTGACCAGCGGGGGACGAACTCCCCGCTCCGGTGTCATCGAGGGCGTATTTGTCCTCATGACCCTCTTTCTTTTGAGCCGGCTGATCGCATGGGTACCGATCGGCGCGCTGGCGGGTATTCTGCTCATTATCGCATGGCGAATGTTCGACAGGAGCATGTTCCGGCTGCTGCGTTACCCGGCCGGGCGGCTTGATTTCGCTATCATTCTCGGGGTTATCCTTGTCGCTGTCACAGTCGATCTGATCGCCGCTTCCGGAGTGGGTGTGGCTCTCGCGATCCTGTTGTTCATCCGTGACCAGATACGGGGAACGGTCATTCGCCGTAAGAGATACCTCAACCAGATGTCCTCGAAAACCCGTCGTCTTGCCGCGGAACGTGCTGTCCTCGTCCAGCACGGCGATCAGGGGGTTTTCTGCGAACTCCAGGGCAATCTGTTCTTCGGCACCACCGACCAGCTCTATTCCCAGCTCGAACCCGACCTCAGGACAAAGCGCTTTGTCCTTCTCGACATGCGCCGTGTTCAGTCCATGGATTACACGGCAGCGCACCTCTTCGAGCAGATGCAGGTACGGCTTTCGGAACGCGACGGGCAGCTTCTGTTCAGCGGTATGCCGTCAGCCCTCCTCGATCAGCGTGATTTCGAGCATTATCTGGCCGAGCTCGGCGTCATCAGAAAAGGCGGCGGTATCATGATTTCCGATACTCTCGACGGCGCGCTTGAATGGATGGAGGAACAGATTCTGGAAGCTGCGGGGGTCAAGACAAAGGACGAGGAACAACTGCTTGAGGTCAGGGACATCAACCTTTTCCGTGAGTTAGACGACAGAACGCTCGATGGGCTTGCCGCCTGCATGCACGAACTCTTTGTCCCGCAGGGGCAGAGAATTTTCTCTCACGGCGACCAGGGAGACGAGATTTACTTTATCCGCCGCGGCAGTGTCCGGATTCTGCTGCCCCTCGAGGGGGGGAAATACCATCACCTCGCCACTTTTGGCAGAGGTGATTTTTTCGGTGAAATCACTTTTCTCGATCGTGGTCACCGCTCAGCCGATGCCGAGGCAAAAACTCCGACCGATCTCTATGTGCTCTCACGCTCCCTGTTCAACGAACAGTCGCTGGCTGATGCAGCTTTGGGCGTACGGGTCTTTGCCCGCCTTGCCCTTGCTATCGGCGAACGTCTCCGCCAGGCCGATACCGAATTACAGGTACTCGAAGAGCGGTGAGCATAAACAGAAAATATTTCGAATTATCAATATGTTATGCACGAGAAGAGTTCCCGTGGAAAATAAGGTAAATTACTATAATCAGGCACAAACACAGGTTTTTATTATACCGGGAGACCGTCATGTATAATCGTCTTCATGTCTCAGCGCTGGTTCCGCTTGTTTTTTCATTTTTCATGATTACCATCATTCATCCGGCGGATTCTGCCAACTTCGACCGTGATCCTCACTATAAATACCCATCGAGCGCCGCGCCCTATATCCCGGAACGTCACAAACCGCGGCAGTATGTCATTTACCGGGCGGTCGGGCCTGTTGTCGTCGACGGCTCACTGGATGAAACGAGCTGGGCAAACGCCGAATGGACAAACAGGTTCGATCATATCCTTTCGACGCGGGGTTATACGAAACCGTTTCTCGCAACCCGGGTGAAAATGCTCTGGGATAACGACCGCATTTACTTTGCGGCCGTACTGGAAGAACCGAACCTTGTCGGCCATATTGCGGAGAACGATACGGTGGTATGCGGCGACAACGACTTCGAGATATTCATCGATAGTGATGACGATGCGCAGAATTACATCGAGCTTGAATTCAACATTCTGGGAACGGTCTGGGACATGTTTTTCCATAAGGAATTCCACCGCGGCGGTCTTCCCATGAGCTGGCCGCAGCACTTTTACAACCGGCCGTACAGCCTGCCCTGGGACCTCGAGGGACTGCGCGCTGCGGTACGTGTGGACGGGAGCATCAACTATCCCCTCGACACCGACCGGGGATGGACGATCGAGGTGTCGATCCCCTGGAAATCGCTCGACGAGACAAACATGAGCAGGGGAAAACTCAGCCGGAACGGTACATGCATGAGAATCGGATTCAGCCGTGTTCAGTACCAATGGCCGCGCAATGTATGGCCTATTACGGATTTCGATCACAAGGGCTCGTGCTGGGACTGGACATGGACACCCAATCTCGCCTACGACATGCATGTCCCCGAGTCATGGGGACGTGTTATCCTGTCCGACCGGACGGTCATCGATCCCAAAGACCCGGAGCTCGAAAACTCGTTTCCATTCACCGAAGCACCCCTGTCAAAACGGAAGCCGAATGTCGGTGACATGGTCAAAATCAAAGGCGGTACCTATACGATAGGCCCGGACAACACCGACCCCGAAGATTCTCCCAAAGGCACCGTCACCGTGGAAGATTTCTACATCGACCGTTACGAAGTCACCACAGGCGATTATGCCCGGTTTCTCAACGTAGGGGGGAACGATACCCACTACATGGAGGATATGGCGGATCCCGACTTCTGCGGCATCGTCAAAAACGGCGAAGGGAAGTATAGTGTCGTTCCGGGGAAAGAATACTACCCTGTCGTCTATATGCGGCCAGAATCGGCGCAGGCGTATGCGGTATGGGCGGGAAAGCGTCTTCCCACGGAATACGAATGGGAGATCGCCGCGCGGGGAAAAGAAGCCCGTCTCTATCCCTGGGGGAATGAGCCGCCAAATCCGGAGCGGGTGAATTTCGACCACCATGTCGGTCATACGACCCCGGTCGGCTCGTACGAAAAGGGGAAAACTCCCGAGGGAGTGTATGACATGGCAGGCAATGTATGGGAGGTGCTCGAAGGAAACTGGACCGAATATCCCTGGGGCAAAAAAATCGCCGGAATGCCGGAAGGCAGGCAGCTCATGCGCGGAGGGTCATGGGTGACCCCGCCGGCGAACATCGGGAGCACGTACAGAAGCGCGATGAGGTACTCCGGCTGGGCGGCGATGATCGGATTCAGATGCGCAAAGGATGCACGGTAAGGACAGGGTCGGTTTCAAATTA
This sequence comes from bacterium, assembly GCA_021372535.1. Classification (NCBI taxonomy): domain Bacteria; species bacterium. Next base: position 77,493 of record JAJFUH010000107.1, on the reverse strand, counting down.
TTGGGGGACATTCAGGGAATTCGGAATAATACTGCTCAGTTCTTGTTGTTTCATTGGTGGAGATAGTCGGGATTGAACAGACGACCTCCACACCGAACACGCTTTTCCGGATTGGAATAAAAATAAGGATTATACATATCGTTTCAGTTGCCATTACCGACTTATACAGGAACAGCAGCGGATTATTTTTTAAAGGATAGCACCTGATACGGAGACAATCCCAATTCCTCAGAAAGACCGCCGCTTTTCCCCGACGAATATCCGGTAAACTGGATTGAAGACAATCCTGCGTTGAGAAGCATTTGTTTCATTTCATCTTCAGAGTGACAAAAACAGTACGCCGGATTATTATCGATGAGCAGTCGGGGCTGTGTGTACCGAATGATCCCCTTGTTCGACCGGACATGGTGCAGAAAAAAGACGCCGTTATCGCACAGGAGGGCAGCCAGCCGTTTTAAAGTCTCTTCTGATTGTTCGCGGGGAATATGGAGGAAAGAAGCGAATCCGTAGATGCCATGAAACGGTTCGGGAAAGTGTGCCGGAATCGTCATGTCCATGACCTGAGCCTTTACACCGGGATTCCTTGATTTGGTCAGCGCAATGAATTCTTCCTGAAAATCGGTGGCGGTGACATCGTATCCGGCCAGCGAAAAAAAATGGCTGTCCCATCCCAGGCCACATCCCACCTCAAGAATCCGTTTTCCGGGCAGATGCCGGATGAACAGGTTCCTGCATCGCTCATGCAATTCGAAATCGTAGTTCTCCTTGACCGTTCTATCCCAGAGAGAGGCAATTCTCCCATACGAATCATGATTTATCGCCTGTATCGCCGAAAGGGTATCCATCGTTCAATCCAATCGATGAATGGTATGAGCGTTTTTCTCCAGAAACCTGACGGAATGAGATATCCAGAGGATGCCCATGTTAAAGACGGAATGGTAGTGCATGATAAGCTCGACAATCTGTTTCTGGCTGATGGGGTCAAGCGATGATGTAGGTTCATCGAGCACCACGAAACGGGGTTGCAGGGAAAGAACTCTCAACAGTGAGAGACGCTGTATCTGTCCGCCGCTCAATTCGAAGGGATACCGGGAGAGAAGATTTTTATCCAGGGACATGTTCCGCAGAAAAGGTTCGAGAACGGTTATTGTTTCATCGGTGGTATATGCCATATGATGAACGAGGAGCGTCTCCGCGAGCGAGTCGATTATTTTACGGCGCGGATTGAATATGAGAAACGGTTCCTGGCTCATCCAGCCGTAATTGCGCCTGTACGGACGAAGGTCATTGTTTCGGATATTTATACCGTTCCAGTATATATCGCCCTCCCAGGTCGGGATGAGATTGAGGATAGACTTGCCGAGCGTGGACTTGCCGCAGCCGCTCTCGCCGGACAGACCGATGATTTCCCCGTGATGAATATGCATGGTGAAATTCTTCACCACATAGTGTTTTTTGGTGAGTACAGCGCCCGAAAAATGAAAAACGCTGAGGTTTCTGGTCTCGATGATGCACTGATGTTCGGTCATGGCTCCGGCCGGTTTAAGCGTTTTTTATAGAACAGAATGCAACAAATCGATAGAGTACGGATGGTGAGGGCAGGAAAAGAACGCCTCTTTTGCTGCTGTTTCGAGGATGATCCCTTGCCGCATAACCATGATGAAATTCGAAATACGTTCCGCAAGATAAAGATCATGGGTGATGAGAAAAATCGAGATATTTCCCAGAGAATGTATGGTGTCCATGACCATTTCCCGGTTGCGATCATCCAATCCCCGGGTCGGCTCATCGATAATGACCAGCGAGGGATCGTTTATAAGGCTCATGGCAATCATGGCGCGCTGGTTCATCCCTCCGCTCAACTGGTGCGGGTAGGAACGGAAAACCTTGTCCGGCTGTGGAAAATTCAATTTCTCCATCAGGGAGAGAGTTTTCTCCCGTGCCTCTTTTTTCCTTGACGGGTGATGAATACGATAGGCTTCCGATATCTGTTCTCCGACCGTATATATCGGATTGAAATAGTTTTCGGCATTGGACCAGCTCATGCCGATATCCCTGCCTCTCACGGTTCTTGCTTCGGATTCCAGAGTGAGTTCCTTTCCATTGAATCGGATCGAACCGTCGACACGGGCAGTTTGAGGCAGCAGATTCAGCATTGCGAGGGCAAGCACAGTCTTTCCGCACCCGCTTTCCCCAATTACCGCCGTTTTATCCCCATACCCCAAAGCAAAGGAGACCGAGCTGACAGCCCGAACAGTTTCATTCTTCATTACGAATGAAACGGAAAGATCAGTTACTTCCAGCATGCATTCACCGTGATATGCGTGATAGATCGAGTTTTAAAAACGGATCGAGCGAGATGTGCTTCAATCCCTTTTTATATGCATAATAATACCGCTCATGGTACAACGGCACAACAGGCTGTTCGCGGGCCATGATGTCAAGAACCCGGTTATAGAGGCTGTCCCGGAGTGCGAGCGATGGCGCTGTTACCGCTTTTTCCACGAGTGAATCGACATCCGCCGAGGAAAAATGGGTTCTGTTGCCGGTGTTTCTGGCCTTGAGCCCCTGCGAGCACGCCAGGGCGCGAATGAAGAGCTCCGGGGTTCCCGTCGGAATGGACAGCGGATAGAGAGTGAATGAATAATCGCCTTTCTGTATCGCCCGCTGCCAGGCTCCCCCCTCAAGGGAAACGATGGATATATCAATGCCCCGTTTCCCGTAATAATCAGCCAGGTATTCCGCTATCTGTTTATACCCCCAGTTCGATACGTCGCCCTGCGCGAGAACAAGGGTGATCGGTTTGTTCCGGAACATGGCGGAAGCGGAGGCGATCATGGATGTGTCGGGTATTTCCGGGAATCGCGCCCTGTCCCATGTACTGATCGACCCGACAAAATAATCGTGTGCGGGAATACCCTTGCCCCGGAGGATCAAGTCAACCATCTCCTTCCGATTCAGAAGAAGCGAGAACGCCACCCTGTTTTCACGGTCCCGGAACGCCTCGCTCGCACAGTTGAAAAGGAGGTAATGCGATACCCCTATATCGCAGGAATCGACAACGACAGTTGAATTTCCCCGGAGGAGTTTGAGGTGTTCGGGAAGAACTCCGCCGTGGTGAGCGATCATGTCGATGTCTCCCCGGATGAGCGCCATGACTCGTACCAGGGGATCGGGGATGATCCGGAATTCGACTGTGTCGAAATAGGGTTTCCCGCCGAAATAACGGTCGAATGACTTCACCATGTCGCATTTCCCCGTTTCGCTTTTTACGAACTCATAGGGGCCGCACCCTATGGGCGCGGAGATTTTCCCTTCGCCATCGAACGATTCGGGGCTGAAAATCCCGCTGAAATAATGACCTATTTTATTGGGGAGATCGACGCACGGACGTGAAAATGCAAGGATGATGGTATAATTATCCTGAGTATATATCGAATCGAGATACGTATAAACACCATAGTAATCGAATTCGGGGTGGTCTTTGAACCGGCGGATATTGGCAATGGCAAGTGAGGCATCTAATGAGTCGCCGTTATGAAACACGACATCCCGGCGCAGACGCATCGTCCACACGGTCCCGTTCTCCCCGGAACTCCATGATTCCGCGAGGAGCGGCTGCGGTTTATAGGAATCGTCAAGCCGGGAAAACGTTTCCCAGACATTGGCGTTCCTCTGGATGTATACGGGATTGTTCGTTCCCAGATTGAGCGAGCCGCCGACGCCGATAACGAGCCGGTTCCCCTTTTCAGAATGAGGCGAACAGGCTCCAAAGACACAGAGAAACGCGAGGGCGAGGGCGCAAGGAACGCGAAGGTTCATTGGGAGTCTCCGATGGGGGCTTCATCGACACGGAACAAGCGGCCGTTTTCTTCCATCTCGATGAGAATCTTTTTTCTGTCCATGTATTCCCGTACACCGTCGGCAAGAAAGTGGAGTCCGAGAACCGCGAAAAAAACGAAAAGTGTCGGGAAAACGAGGAGTCCGGGTGAGGACAGGAAATACGGACGAGCGTCATTCAGAATGGCTCCCCACTCGGGTATCTGGGGTGAAATACCCAGACCGAGGAAGCTCAATGAGACGATAGAGAACAACTCTCCTGTCATCGTCATAATGAAAATGATGAGAAGCGAGGGTATGATATGGGGAAGAATATGTCTCCGGATGATTCGGAATGTGCCGAAGCCGAGAGAAATGTTGGAAATGATGAAATCCATGTTCTTGACGACGATTACCTCGTTGCGGATTATTCTCGACAGCCCCGCCCATCCGGTAAGAACGAGGAACACCACAAGGTTTTTTACACCTCCCCCGAATATGCCGAGAAAACAGATTGCCAGAAGAAAGCCCGGCAAGGCGATAAGACTGTCCACCAGCCGCATGATGAACGTGTCGAGCTTTCCCCCGAAGAATCCGGAAGCAGACCCAACAAACAGAGCGATGAGGATGTTGATGAGCGCAATACCGATCGCGAGGACGAGGGTCGTTCTCGTTCCGATGAGCAGACGGCTCAGCACATCCCTGCCGAGATGATCGGTGCCGCAAAGATGGTGGATGGACGGATTTTGAAAGATATTCCCGTAATCGGTCAGGGACGGAGGGTACGGCGTAATCGCGAAACCGAAGACACAGACCGCCAGAAAGAAAAAGAGAATAAAAATTCCCGAAACGAGCGAAGCATTCATGTATCAGTGAATCCTTGATTTTGTTGTTCGCGGGTCGATGAGCCGGAGGGCAAGATCCGCCAGAAGATTCATGGTCACTACGGCTGTTCCTACACACACTACATATCCCTGAATCACCGTATAGTCCCTGCTCGCGATGGCCTCGAATATATAACTACCGATTCCGGGCAGCGAAAAGATCGTCTCGATAATCACCACACCTCCAAGCAGACCGGCAAAGCGCAGCCCTATAACCGAAACGAGAGGTGTTATTGCATTCCTCAGGGCATGATGAATGACAGCTTTTCGATAATGTAATCCCTTGGCAAGGGCTGCCAAAAAATACTCGCGATGGATGGATTCGATGAGTGAGTTCCTGAGCAACCTTGCATAGTAAAGACCTTGAGCAATGCCCAGAGCGAGAACGGGTAATATCAGACCGCCTATATTTCCCGAACCGTAAAGTGGCGTCCAGTTCACGCGAAAAGAAAAAACATACAGGAGCAGGAGTCCGATCAGAAAAGAGGGAAGTGAAAGGACAAAAACAGTTATACACCGGATTACATGATCGAGCGGTTTGTTTTCATGAAATACGCTCAGGGTACCGACAATAACCCCTGTTATTACCGCAAGGACAATCGATCCGAAGGAAAGTTTCAGGGTTGTCGGGAGCCTGTCCAGCAATTCGGCGGTTACTTTCCTTCCGCTCTTGAGAGAGTATCCCCAGTCTCCCCGGAAGACATCTCCGACCCATTCGAGGTAACGTATCAGAGGCGGGCGGTTGAAGTGGTAAAACGCCCGGATATGATCCACCGTTTCACGGGGAACGGTGGTGGATACATTCCCCAGAATCAGTTCCGCCGGGTCTCCCGGGGCAAGTTCAATTGCCAGAAATGAAACGACAGTCAGAATCCCGATGGAGAAAAAAGATGTCAAAAGCCTGAAAAGCATAGATTCCTATCCATGTAAACAAAGCGGGATGACCGATTTTTCCAGCCGTCCCGCTTCTGTGCGGAAAAATGAATGGCACCACTGTTACATATTCAAATGATATCCAACCGTGAACTGAACGAACCGCCCGGCGGGTGTGTAATAAAATTCGCCATCATAATCGGTGTCGAACAGATTGTCCACACCGAGTGATGCGGTAACCGTATGCGACGAGAACGTGAGGTTTTTCCATATTTTCACATCCATGACGAAATACGGGTCCATCTTGAAATAATCGATGGTCCTCCGCTGGATTTCATCGTTATAAAACCGTTCCGAAACATAACGTCCCGAGAGTGTCGCACCTACCAGGGACGGCTTGTCGTATGTGATTCCGAAGTTGAAGGAGTGATCGGGGGCGTTCGCCAGCTGTTTCCCCTGCTGGATACGTTCGTCCACGGTTTTTGTGGTCGGATCATCAACCGCATCGTCGATACGGGAGTGGTTATACGTATAGTTCACATAATAGTTCACTTCGCGAGTGACCGCCTGCCTGAAACCGAGTTCGACTCCGCGGATGTTCACCGCGCCGGCGTTATACCGGCGGACGATCTGGATGTTCACGCTGTCGGGATGCTGGTCGTAACGATAGGTCATAAAATCGCTTATACGTCCGATGTACGGGGTAATGGATGCCTGAATTCCACGCGCTTGGTCCGTATAATCCAAACCTGCATCCACCATTTTTGTGCGTTCCGGCTTCAGATCAGGATTTGGTTCGGACCAGGTCGATCCGCTACGGGAGTTCTTGAAGAAAAAGGATGCCATCCCCGGATAGAACGCTGTCCCTCCGGAAGCGCGTACGGAGAACTGTTTGGAGAGTAAGTATTTGACTCCCGCGCGATAGGTATTCGTGTTTTTTGTAATATCACCGGGATGTTGGTCGGTGGAAGTAAGATCGTAAATATTCGTGTATTCCCAGGAATCATAACGGAAACCGGCAAGGAAAACAAGACGGTTGTTCAGCATCTTATACTGGTCCTGAAGGTAAAACGAGGATTGCAGGACATCATACACCGTATCAGAAGTCGGAGTTGTTGCTACGACGTTTTTGCTGACACCGTATGTTTGCTGATCGGCGGTGTCCTTGATATATCCGAGCCCTGCGGTGAGCATGTTGTTGGGGATGAAGAACCAGTCAGTCTGAAAATCGAGCGGAACGCGGGTCTGTTTCGAATCGCTCGACCGGGTGACGGTCGGATCGTAGACATAGCTGTTGTTCTTGTCTTTTTCCGCATACACGAACCGGCCGTTGATGAGCGAATCTGCTACCGAAATCATACCCGTCGTGCTCTTCACCCCTTCATAGCTGATCTCCTGGTACCCGAACCGAAATGTAGCAAAACCAATGTTCGAAATTGGTGTATATAGTTTTCCGGTACCAACCATACGTTTCTCATCGTCCGTCTTGTTCTTTGCGCCGGGGTAGTAATCCATCCCCATATAATGGAGACCCGCTGTAAAACCGTACCCCTTTTCAGGATTATGATATCCCACTCTCCCATACGTATAATTGTTCGTATACGAGTTGTCATCAATGGATACGCTGCTGTAATACCCGGTACCACCGGTTTTTTCCAGTGCAAGGAGCGCTTGGTGTAAGTAGCGCGCTTTATCTAAGGAAAACAGCTTCCATCCATCTGATTTGTCTTGAGCGAAAGATACGTACACATCCCAGTTACGGATTTGTTTACCAATCGAGACAGAAGGCCGTGTTGTTCCGAACGATCCCAACCCCATATTGACATTTACACCTTGATTATTAACTCCAGACTTTGATTTGACATTCAGCGCGCCTCCAGCGGCATTCGGGCCGTAGAGTGAAGACGAGGGTCCAAGCAAAACCTCCACACCGCTCATATTCGACGGGTGGGTGGCGATATTGAGCATCGGGTGGAACAAAGGTAGTTCATCCACCAGATAGAGAGTGCGGCTGGAAAAAATTCCTGCTCCCCTGAGATGAACCCATGCGGGTATGTTACGGTTCCCGAACCCGACATTCACACCCGGAAGGTGACGGATCGCCTCGCCGACATTGGGACTGCTGAATGGAATCGCATGGAGTTCCTTTTCGGTCACTACACCAACATCGAACGGCTGGTCGGAGGCTTTCGCTTCCGTTTTCGTTGCAGTGACAACAATTTCATCAAGAATATAGGTCTTTGTGGAATCCGTCTGTGCAGAACAGATGGAAGTGTGCAATAACGTACCCAAAACCAGCAAAACAGTGGACGACATCTTCCCGCTCCCTTCGGTGTTACGAATAATAATAGTGTGATGATTGTGTGCTACTAATATAATTATCATGCTACAAACAAAGAAAATATTATTCCAATTCTCACTTGTCAATAAAAAAACGATTTTTTCTTTATAAATATACCGGGATTTAAAAAAAGACCTGCATCTCGTCCGGCGGTTTAAATGTGGTTCCGGATTATTTTAATACATGCAGGTACGTATAGCGACCGTAAACACAACTATCGGCCCGGTGTAACGATTTGTCAGAAGTTGGAGCGAGCGTGTTTTATTCTATCACCATATCGCAGAAAAACCGCTACATCAAAAACCTTTCCCAAACGGCAACAAAGAATCTCTGAAAAATTCAGTGTTTTCAGGGATTGAAATAGCGTGCGTCAAAAACAGTTGTTTTAAAAAGAATATTTATTTATTAAAGAACTAAGGGCTTCTCTATTTATCAAGAAAGGTATTTGACAAGGCATTCTGGTTTATACTACAGCCCCCTTTCCCTCATTCCCTTGCGCTTCGCGGCTCTACGCTTCGTTTCGTGTCCCTCAGGGGCAAGGGAAGTCGTGCGCCACAGTGGTATCCAGCCCCCGGTCGGGGGAAGAATGCCCGAAGGGCAGGAATGGGGGTTTGAGAAATAAATACAACTTTTATAATTCGTTCACCACAAAAATAATTATTACAGGTTCCCTTTATTATTGATAAAGCATTTTAGGAGGGCGGTGAAAAAGTGTCTTTTTCACGCGCCATGACGAAATTTGTTGTATTGTTGCTGTCAAGGACATGTAAATGGTGTTTATCACAACACTTTTTTAAGGAGCATAAAAAATGAAGAAGACAGTATTTGTCGTAATTATTGAAGAAATCTTTGATCATGAAATGTATGATAATTATATCAAACAGGTTGTAAGAATAATTCACGCACATAATGGTGAGTATATTGCACGAAGCAATAAGATAGTACCATTTATTGGCAACAAGCCAGAAAGGTCTATAATCATAGCATTTGAATCAATGGAAGAAGCCAAAAAATGTTTTTTTTCGGAAGAATATGAAAAAATTAAACATTTCAGAGAAAACAGCACCAAATCGAGAGCTTTCTTTATCGAAAATGACTGATAATAAAGAACCTACATATCCTATGTCTTCACGGGAAAACAAGTACCATACCGCCCGTGACACAGGCCATCATACGGAAACCTTCGGCGTAAAAAAGAATACATGCTGAATCTATTATCATAAATGTTAAAAAGATGCTTCGCGCATAAGAAGCAAGAAGAGAAAATCCTGTATGCAACAGATTTCTTACCTGATAATTCAAATTTGCCAGGCTCAAGAAGGAATCTGGAATTAATCTATGATTTTGCTAAGACTTCAGATGCAGAAATTGTGAGTCAGTGTCTTGCATACATTAAACCAAATACGAGTAATTTTTCTGAAGAATTTGTTGGCTTTCTGGCTGCTTAATCTGTATTCTATATTTGTGCACCTGACCAGGAAAGATACGGGAAGTTTAACTGTAGACAATGTGATCAAACGTGAAACGATGAAACCGGGCTGTACCTGTAACAGAGTAATGAAATCAGTTGTAACTCACGAATCGCGCTCATAACGGCAGCCCGTCCGTTTGCTTGTGGTCGGTAAACTATTCAATGTCGAAACTGCCTGTGCCCAGTATCGTCCATGCAGTAAAAGTCGCGCCACGATCCCGTGAATGCAGCAGTACCGTTGAATCGTCAGATAGTCTCACACAATAAGCATCGTTGTTCCAGTCGAAAGCCACTTTTGTGCAGGAGGTCCTGACCGGTATATTCTCGCCATTTTCGGCCCGACGCTCTATAGTCATCTGTATCCAGATATTGTTACATCAGGAGAATACATCGTCATTTGCTTGAATTAAAAACATTAAACTATAAAAGTATTGACATCTATAATAGAAAGAAGTTATTATATGCAAAGAATTTCTACCCAGTTTGCGGGCACTACTGTTTATCGAAATATCCATTTAAAAAAGGGGTGTATGATGAAAAAAGTTACTGACAAAGCGCTCGCTGTTTTTGTTTTTTTGTGCATGATGGTGATTATGATGCCGGGTTATGCATTTTCTCAGGCAAAAGCCACTCAGACTAAACCTGCAGGGGAAATACGGCTCATTGTTCGAGGAGATGATATGGGCATGACCCAGGGCTCACTGGTGGCATTTGAGAGGGCTTTTAACCATGGTATATTGACAAGCGGTGCAATACAAGTGCCTGCACCATGGTTTGAGGCTGCTGCAGAACTCGCCAAAAAGAATCCCGGGTGGTGTGTAGGGGTTCACCTCTGCCTCATGGGAGAATGGATGGGATACCGGTGGAGACCTGTGCTTCCGTGGGATAAGGTTTCTTCCCTGGTGGATGAGGACGGATTTCTTTTCCAGACCCCTGGAGCGCTTGCGGCAAACAATCCTAAACTTGATGAAATGGAAGCAGAACTGCGCGCTCAGATCGAGCTGGCACTCAAAAGAGGAATAAATGTACAGTATCTCGACAGCCATTACAGCGGAGTTGACCAGAAAATTAAGGAAAAATTGGCAAGTGAATATAATCTTCCTGTTTCAATGGGATTTGGAGAAAAGCGTATCCCTGGAATATATTTGACACCGGAAAACGAGAAGACACAAACACTGGTTAAGCAGCTTGACGCAATCAAAGAACCGGGTTTATATATAATTGTCGATCACATAGCGATAGATTCCCCGGAAGATGATGCGCTCATCCATGCAGATCCCCCGGATATATTCCCCGGAGGAGGCGTCGGCAAGCACAGGGCGGCAGAACTGGATGCTCTTTGCAGTATCGAGGTGAAATCCATCATTCTCAAAAAGGGAATAAAGCTGGTCAGCTACCATCAACTCTGGGAAGAACAGAAGAAAAAGTAGGAGTAATCACATGACGCACGGGATGACGCGGCGTAAGGCTCTGACGGCTGGAGCGGTGTCGACCGGATTATTTGCGGGAGCAGGACCGGCTTTTAATCAAAATACGAAAAAGGGACCGGCGCTTTCACGAAGTAAAGCATGGGAAGGGAACCTGTGGTCCCGCGGACCGGATAGAAACCTTGTGCGGGACCTGAAACCCGGACCGACACCCATCCGTCTTGCCTGCAGCTCGAGAGCCACACGCCTCTGGTACCCGACAGACAAGAGCATAACGGAAGCTGTCAAGAGCATCCGGGATCAGGGATATACCGCGGCCGGTGTCTCAAACCATCTGGGCAGCCATAATAAATGGCTCGACGCTTCAGATTCGGAGATCGCAGAGCTCAAAGCGGCTCTTAAAGAGTACGATGTCGATTTTTTCGACCACATGACTGCCGATAACTTGATCCATCCGGACAGCACCATACGAAAAAAAGTCATCAGACATGTTACCGAAAACGTCGAGGCTGCCGAACGGTGCGGTGGAGGCGCTGTCTGCGCCGGGCTGGGGAGCCGTGATCCAGACAACGGGCTGGGTATGCATCCGGATAACTGGACAGCAGAGACATGGAAACTCGGCGTCGAAGGCGTTAAACAGATACTGAAAGACACCGCCGGTTATAAGTCGGTGCTTGGTATGGAGGCTGTGGTCACTACGCCTCTCGACGGCCCGGAAGCCCACTTACGGCTCATAGAAGATGTTGGCGACCCCCGCTGTCAGGTTGCGCTCGACAGCGCGAACATGTTTACGGTCGCGAACTATTTCCATTCCACCGAGATGCTCAACCGGTGTTTTGACATGCTTGGCGAGAATATTGCCAACTGTCACGCCAAAGACACCGTAATGGGTCGGGGGATGCTTGTTCACCTCGATATGATAGTCGCAGGCAAGGGTGTCCAGGATTATGAAACATACCTCGTGAGGATGAGCCGGATGAAAAGGACACGGGTACTCATGCTGGAGTTTGGAAAGGATGAGGAATATCCCGAGGCCAAGGCATTTATTGAAAGAACTGCCGAAAAGGTCGGTGTGAAGATATACAGTTAAGAATCAGAAAAAGTGTGCGGCTTAAGAGCTTTGGATGTGTTTATTTTTTTATATGATTTGATCTGCTGTTGCCTGAATACCGAAATACCCATTATACATCCCATAGATAGATAATCAGATTTGTTGGCTTTCCGGTTGCCTACTCCGTATCCTTTTCTACGCTCCCTTCCTTGATTTAAACAAGCTTTCGATATTCCCCCTTTATAGGAGTCCACGGATGGAAATCACCGGGAAAATTGGTGAGGCATAATGCCGGTATGTAAAGGGATGGTTCACGATACATAATATCAAATATTCCGGGAAAATGAGATTGATCCCCTCGCATTGGAGCCGGAATGCTGAAGAAAAACGCAAATTACTGCTCCGGCGAATAAATAATGATACTGATATTTGGAATAGATGCCGAAACAAGTTCGACATGACACAATCTTATGTCACTGTTTAACCACCGAAGCAATAATAAAGATCGTATTTTCGAACCTGATCTGGAAAGATGGGGAGTTTATTTATAAACTCAAGGAATCCTTTAATATTATTAGAAATATCGGGAGGCAGGGGATTAAAAGAAGATACAGCGAAAAGACGATTTCCGTGAAAAACGAAATTTGGTGGAGCTAGCGAGGATCGAACTCGCGACCTCCTGACTGCCAGTCACAATTGAGCAATGATTCAGCAACCATCGCAAATCACTAATAATAAACCTAATACGTCATGGCCTCTGCATTTATAAAAATTCCTTAAAAAGTTCACCATTCCCACAATTTCTTCTATTTCACACCATTTCTGGCACAAACTGGCACACTCGAAGAGAGATTAAAATATATCGCAATCTCTTAATACTCCTGAGTTATTACCTGTTGGAATTGAACCAGTGACCTCCTGTATGTCAAGCAGAAACACTAAAATATTCATAAGTTATTCTTTTTTAATAAAATCAGCGTAACCATATGCATTCCCATTATTTACACAAATTCTACAATTCATCGAAAAATAGTAACAAATAGTCTGAAAATCAGTACAAACATAAATTTATGATAAAATAATATATAACGATTTTTTACCAAAACATTTCTGACATAAACTGTCATAAAGGTCCTTAAAAATGTGTGCTAATGAACCCATATCGGATCAATACAACTGGCAAAGTAAAATACGGTATAACAAGAAGTTATATCGATGTTGGGTCTGTTCGTATTCAGGAGGGCGGACATGTTCTGTATTCGGAACACTGTTCACAATACGTAATACCGGGGAGTATTTTAAAAAAAATGAAGAGATGGTTATCGGGAAGATCAGGTGATATTGTGGTGCTTCATACGGATAAAAAGGCTGGTTCGTGAAAGACCCGATATTCTGCATGCCACCGTCCTGTTCCCCCGGGTAAATCGAAGAAGATTCTGGATATACTGTTTTTCGGTTAATTCGAGAACTTCTCTCATGGGCGGGAAATCCCCGGATACAGACGTTTCAGGTGATACCGTTTTTCCGGAATGTTTCATGGAATCGCTGGCGATTTGTGCCCGCAGGGCAACTGGAAGGTGCCAGGTATGGAGTATCGGTTCGGTCTGGGCGGCGGTGATAGCCGTTTCGATCATATGGACCAGCTCGCGGACATTGCCCGGCCAGTCGTATGACATGAGAATCTCGAAAAACTCGGGGGAAAAACCTTTTATATCGATCCCTGATTGTTCACAAATCTTTCGGGTATAGTGAAAGCATATATTGATAATATCGCTTTTTCTCTCTCTCAGTGGCGGGATTTCAATAACGAACGCTCTGATCCGGTAAAGCAGATCCTCTCTGAACATGTCGCTCCTTACCATTTCTTCGAGGTTCCGGTTCGTAGCCGCGATAAGCCTGAAGTCACTTATTATATGATTGCTGCTGCCTATCGGCATGAACGAATGGTCTTCAAGGACTCTGAGAAAACTTTTCTGAATAGAGAGGGGAAGTTCGCCTATTTCATCGAGAAACAGAGTACCGCCATCGGCTTGTTTGACAAGTCCGCTCTGATTCTCGTGCGCTCCGGTGAATGCGCCTTTTTTATGTCCGAAAAGGATGCTCTCTATAAGGGTTTCAGGAAGCGATGCGCAGTCGACTACAACGAAATTATTTTCGCTGCGACGGCTGTTCTTGTGAATGGCCTGAGCGAAGAGTTCTTTCCCCACGCCTGTCTCGCCGGTTATCAGGACATTGGTATCGCTGTTCGCCGCTTTCGCAATCCTGTCGAGGCTGACATTGATCGCTTCACTGTCTCCGATAATATGGGAACGCTCAAGGCAGATTGGAATCGATGACTTTTTCTTTTCTTTCCTGTAATCGAGTGCACGGATGAGGGGAAGTATCATCGAGTTCAGTGTGGAACCTTTCTGGATATAATCCCACGCGCCGCACTTTATGGCCAGCTCCGCGCCATCGGGTTTTCCCGCTCCCGTGATAATGATAACCTCGGGCGATGATTCGATGCTCCGCAATCGGGGCAGCAGATCGAGTCCGTTCCCGTCGGGAAGATTGACGTCGAGATACACGACATCGAACGCACCTTCTGTAACAGTCCGCAGCCCTTCCGCGATAGTTTGAACGGAAACTGTACCATACCCTGACGATTTCAGCTTCACCGACAGCATCTTGCAGAAAGCCTTGTCATCGTCGATAATCAATATACCGGCTTTTGGAATATCGTTTTTCACTGCTTTATTCATCATCCAGAACCTTTCTGATGGTCTTAGCCAGATTGGCGACGGTAACCGGCTTGAACAACAGCGCCTTTATACCGATTTTACTGATATATTTTTCATCGATACGATCGCTGTGCCCCGTACAAAGAATTATTGGAAGATCAGGACAAATCGTTAACAGCTCTGCGGCTAATTCGTCACCCGTCATCATCGGCATCGTCTGGTCGGTGATCACAACATCGAATGAACCGGAATTGGCGGTGAAGAAACCGAGCGCATCTTCGCTTTTCGTAAATCCGGTGACGTAATACCCGAGATTTTTCAACATCTTCATTTCAATATCGACAATCTGCGATTCATCATCAACCACTAGTATACTTTCCCTTCCTCCTTTGAACAAGGCAGGCTTTTCCTCTGTCGTAATTTCTTTCTTCAGGTACTTCGGAATCAGAATCTCGAATGTTGTTCCGACGCCAATCGTGCTCGATACGCTGATATTCCCTCCCAGGCTTTTCACGATTCCATAAACCACCGACAGTCCCAAACCGGTTCCTTCGCCTTTTTTCTTCGTTGTGAAGTACGGCTCGAACACATGGGGCAGTATTTGGGGGTCCATACCGTATCCGGTATCCGAGAACGTGATTTTTGAATATTCACCGGGGACAAGGCCGGGATACAATGTTATGTTATTGGTATCGAAGACAACGTCTTCCAGGGTAACCTTTAACACTCCACCTTTATCGCGCATTGCATGGCTGGCGTTTGTACTGAGATTCATGACGATCTGTTCTATCTGAGCGGGCCCGGCGAGAATCAGATCGGACGATGATGTATCTGTGTACTTGATATCGATGGTAGAAGGCAGGGAAGCCCTGAGCATTTTTATGCATTCCTTGATAACGAGGCCGACCTTGAACGGCTGACGCTCGGTCTGGGATTTCCGGCTGAAAGCCAGTATCTGTTTGACAAGATCGCTTGCCCGTAATCCCGCCTTTTCGATTTCATCGAGAGATTCGATGATGGAACTGCCGGGAGGTATAGTGTCCTCTTTTGCGATCTGGGCGAATCCGAGAATGATCGAGAGAATATTGTTGAAGTCGTGGGCGATACCGCCGGCCAGCAAGCCAATCGACTCCATCTTCTGGGCATGGGCGAGTTGGGCTTCGAGTTTAGCCTTTTCCTCCTCGTAATGCTTACGGTCGGTGATGTCGCGGGCGATTCCCTGTGTACCCAAAAACACCTGATTTTTGGTCCCCTGGGCTATATAGATCCCTTCGGCATCAACACTAAATACCGGCATGCTGGAAACTATATCTGATTTTATATCAAATTCTATACAGACCTGATCCTTACGCATCAACCGTATCTCGAAAGATTTCGTATGCCTGTCACCAGTTCTTCTCTCATTAAGTCTGTATGAAGCCTTTTCCCTATCACGGGGACATACAAAATCAAGTATATCTCTGCCGATTAACTCATCAGTTGTATAACCGTACTGTTCTACTGCACTATTTACAAATACAATTTTCCCTTCAGAATCGAGTCGATAAATGATGTCAGGGATTGTACGCACTATCGAATCAAGCCGTTCCTCGCTTTCCCTGAGTAACTCCTCCGCCCGATGCTTCTCGGAAGTGTCTTCATAAATCGCGACGATCAATCCCGAAGGAAGCTTATATACATAGTTCTCCACCCACTCCTTGATGCGGCCATCCTTGTACTCCGTGAGCGGATGATGCTCTGGCCTGCCGGTTCGCCAGACGCGACGGAATACGTCCAGAAGCCCTATCCGCTCCACTCCCGGAAAGACCTCGGTGACCCGTCGGCCAACCGCCTCGTCCAGGCGAACATGGCTGAGGGATTGTCCCGTTTTGTTGATGTCCACAATGACAAAATCCTGACCCTCATCCACCGCCTGATAGACGGCAACTCCATCTGCCATATGATCGAACAGCTGCTGAAAGCGCTCCTCGCTCTCCCGCAGCGCATCTTCAGACTTTTTACGCTCGGTCACATCATCGTAGACTGCTACTATTTCACCGGTAGGAAGCTTATAGACAAAATTTTCATACCATTTTGTCAACCGCTCATCATGGTATAGACTCACGGGTAAATATTCGGGAATACCGGTTTTCCATACTCGTTTAAATACATCGAGCAGCCCAAATTCATTAATCCCCGGCCGTACCTCTAAAACGCTCTTATCTAAAACATTTTCCCTCCGGTCGTTATCTATTCGTTCGCCGGCTTTGTTCATGTCCTTGAAAATAAAATCGTTCCCATTATCTCGCGCTTCATATATAGCAACTCCGCTGCTTATATTGCTAAACAGTTCATGATATCGTATCTCACTCTTTTTCAACGCATCCTCAGCTTGTATTTTTGCGGTAACATCCATGGCGAGTGAAATTACACCTGTAGTCTTTCCCTGAGTATCCGTCAAAGGAGTATTGAACCAATCGCAGGAAATAATCTGGCTGTCTTTTCGGATGTTCATGTTCATCGACCTGCGACCGCCCTTTTGAACCAGAAGTGCCTGCCATACAGCATCCACATGTTCTCTTGCGGATTCGGAAATAATGAAGCTGGCATGCTGTCCCAGAGCTTCTTCTTTTGTATAACCGAAAATCTGTTGGGCTGCGGTATTCCATTCTCTGACTCTGAAATCGATGTCCCATTCGATGACAGCGAACAGTGTCTGCTTAACGTGTTGTTCCAACTTTTGCTTTGAAAGAAAAAGCAACTCTTCAGCTTTCTTCCGCTCGGTGATGTCAAGCATGGCGCCGATCATGCGGACAGCCTTGCCTTGAGTATCCCGAATAACATACCCTCTGTCCACCACATGGGCGTAGCTTCCATCGGACTTTAAAAACCGGTATTCATCTTGCCAGCGGGATTCGGTTGGATTATTTATTACGGTGAAAAATCCATCATCGACTCGCTGACGATCTTCTGGATGCACTTTCTCAACCCACCAGGCAGCGGTTTGCGGAACTGTTACTATATCTGTCCAGCCGAAAACGACAGCACCCGATTCATTCCACATCTGTTGATCATTGACAATATTCCAATCCCATATCACATCGTTGGTGGCTTTCTGCGCCAGCCTTAATCGCTCCTCGCTCTCCCGCAGCGCATCTTCAGACTGTTTGCGCATAATCGCTATGCCAATGCTTTCGCTGATCCCCTCAAAAAAGCGAATCCTGTCGAGCGTTAAGCGCCCTTTTTTACGATCATTGAGCTGCAGCAGACCAACAATCTCCTCTTTCACGCGGATGGGAATCAGCGCAACGGACTGGAAGCCTTCATGTATGCAGCGGTTCCGCGGATGAAGCCTCGGATCCTGGTCGGCCATAAGGTCTAAGAGAGGAATCGAATCGTTTGTCCAGAAACTTCCCCCCGGTGTACAAAGAGGATTTGACGGATCGGTTTTCCCGGAAAGTACCAGCCCGCAGGTGCATTCGAGGGAAATGTTGCCGTTTTCATCCCTGCAGACATCGCCACCTTTTTCACGGACAATGAGTGTATTCTCCGTGCGCAGAAAATCCTCGGAAAAACCGTTCTGGACAAAATACGGAAAGTCATCGCCGGTTCGAAGGCGAATCCCAACCGCATCGAATCCCGTTTCCTGTTTGATTGCGATGAGAATATTTTTAACAGCATCAGAGAAGGCAATATCCTCATTAAGAATCCCCAGGATTTCAGCCGAAAGTAATTGACGACGTTCTGCCCATTTTCGTTCGGTGATGTCCAGTACGAGTGATAAGATTGATCTCATTTGTCCCTGCTCATCATAGATAGCAGAGTTATACCATTCGCATTGAATAATCGATCCGTTTTTTGTGTAATTGCGGTTGATGTTCAGGTTACTTGGACGCCGGGCGGTAAGCATGTCTTCAGACACTTGTTGTACTGATTCCATGTCCTCCTCGAAGACCCAGGGCATTTCAGTAATTGCTTTGCCGAGGATTTCATCCTGACTCCAGCCGAATATTCGTTCTGCCGCGCCAGACCACTTGACGACACGAAATTGGGGGTCGAACTCGATAACAGCGAGGGGGGAGTTGGATATATGGGCTTCAAAGCGTTGATTCACTTCGCGCAGCGCCTCTTCCGCTATCTTGCGTTCGGTAATGTCATTTACCATGGAAAGATAATATTGCAACGCGCCGTGCTCATCGCGGATACTCGAAACGATAAGGTTACCCCATAGTACATCGCCGTTCTTTTTGATATATCGCTTCTCGGTTTGATAGAAGGGTATTTCGCCCCGTCCGACTTTCTTTACATTCTCCATATCCTTCTTGAGGTAATCCGGGTGTGTTATATCTGCGAATGTCATGGAAATGAGTTCATCCGCCGAGTATCCCATTAAGCGGCAAAAAGCCGGATTAACTTTCTCAAATTTAAATGATGGCGAGGTGATGACAATGCCCAGGTGAGCCCTTTCAAAGACTTTTCTGAAGCGTTCTTCGCTCGCCCGCAGCGCCTCCTCTATCCGTTTGCGCTCGGTAATGTCGGCAACAATCCCATCTACCCGAACAAGTTTTCCTTCAATATCCAGTGTCGGTCTCAATCTTGCTTCAATCCATCGTATTTGCCCATCGGGATGAACTATCCTGACCTGATGCTGAAGATTATTACCTGCAAATAAAACCGGATAACCCGCATCTATGATTGGTTTATCTTCCGGGATAACTTGTTCGTACCATAATTGCGGATTTTTAAAAAATTCTGATGGCGGGTAGCCAAACACTGTCTGGTGTGCGGGTGAAACAATCATCATTGTATTTTTAACAGCATCCACCGAAAAAATAGCATCGGTTAAATTGTTAAGGAGATTCTCCATTTCATTATGGGTACGTTCACGAGCCTCCTCCGCTCGCTTGCGCTCTGTAATGTCCTGGAAAGTTGATTGAATATAAAACTCTTTTCCTAATGATAAACGAATGTTGGAAGCGAGAAACGTCCTGATCAGCCCTCCCTTAGATATTATATCGTATTCATATTCCGGTGGAGGGATTTCCCCTTCAGCTATCATCGTCATCCGTTCAGTGATTAATTGACGCGAAGATGGGGCAACGTGGTCTAATAAAGGTATTTTTTTAAATTCCTCAAGATCATCGTAATTTAACATTCGTAATAAAGCCTTATTGGCAAATATGATCTGATTTCCTTTCGATATCCCTATCCCCATAACCGACTGTTCCACAATGGTACGATATTTATCTTCACTTTCACGCAGCGCCTCCTCGGTTCGTTTGCGTTCGGAGACATCGCTGATAAAATTCAGTGTAGCCGGTTTACTTTCCCACTCAATCATGACGGCGTTGATCTCTACCCATTTGACAACACCATCACGAGTAGTAATTCTGAACTCATACTTGGGCTGAAGGGCTTCTCCTTTGATTCTACTTAAGTAATTTCCAACCACCATGTCCCGATCATCCGGGTGGATGAATTCAGAAAACGGCATAGCAGTTAGTTCTTGCTCCGAATAGCCGGTCAGCTCTGAAGTTCTGTTATTGACAAATTTGAGCAGACCGTCCTGAGCCACCAGTATGGATTCGTTGGAGTTGTCTACCAGGCTGCGGTATTTCTCCTCGCTCATCCGCAGCACATCCTCTAAGCGCTTGCGCTCGGTGATGTCGCGCATAAAACCCGCAAACAACCCCCCTTTGACAGGTCGGTACTTGACGCTTATCTCGACGGTAAAAATGCTCCTGTCCTTGCGGCGGTGCCGGGACTCAAAACGATCCTCGCCCTGTGCTATGATCTTTTGGATGTGGGCGGCTGTGTCGGCGGCCGATTCAGTGACTTCAAGATCGGGAATGCTCATGGCCAGCAGTTCCTGCTCGCTATAGCCGCTCATCCGGCAATAGGCATCATTAACTTCCAGCAGGCGTCCCTGCATGTCTACCAGCCAGAAACCGTCCATGGCCGTCTGGAGTATGGTCCGGTGCCGCTCCTCACTTTCCCTGAGCGCTCTCATCCCCTGTTTACGTTTGGTGATGTTGCGGATGGTGTTCTGCATGCCCAAAACCTTGCCATCCACCTTGACCAGTCTTGCTGAATGAGAAATCCACCGCACTTCTTGTTTACCATCAATAATACGATATTCAAAATCGCGCAGTTCTTGCCCGTGGTGGAAAACTTGTTCCCATGCAAGTTGACATTTGGCGAAATCGTCAGGATAAATAATGTCCGGCATGGTTTGCCCAATGAATTTGTCGCTCGGGTATCCGAGAATGCTTTCACACTGAGGACTGAGATAGATCACGATGCCTTTATCGTCAGTCAGAATCGTCAAGTCATCACTATTGTGCACCATCGACTTAAACAATTCCTCGCTCTTCCGCAACTCCTTTTCTGCACGTTTACGGCCGGTGATGTCACGGATAACGAAAATTATGTTGGTAGGTTGCCCGTCAGCGCCCCGGATTAACTCTCCGTTTGCCTCTATTTCAAAGGTGCTTCCATCAGCACGCAATCCACGGTATTCACCCGGCCCCGTCATGATACCCTGTAACATAAGGGCAATATTTGATAATGCTTTATCCCGATCCTCGGGGAAGATAAAATCGGTAACCAAATGCCCTGCCAGCTCATCCTCTCGTTCGTAACCGAACATAGTCAATGCCGCGGGCGAAACCATGAGGATGTGACCATCAAGATCGGTGGTCGTTATGGCATCGGGAGAGGCTTTGAGAATGGATCGATAGATTTCCACGCTCTCCCGCAGTGTTTCTTTGGCCAGCCTGCCATCGGTGATGTCGGTGAACATGGAAGCGAGCGCAGTTTCGAATTTTTTCGCTTTGCCTTGTTTTTTTGCAGTCATGATTTATTCCTCTATAAGCTCATATTATCCCTTTAAACTAATCGCCTGAGAAAATGTTGCATAGTAGTATCGCCCAAAGCAATTGCTATTTAAAACGCATACTATTACGGTGACACGCCCGAGGTGTACAAGACTTTGTATGCTGATAGCTTCAATACTGATTGTCAACCTGTGGATTTCCCTTCGTTTGATCTCATAGCGGGACTCACGAAAGGCCTTGTCGATGACTCGTTATTATTCTGCACATTAGAGCGAGTCAGTGTGAGAGTGGAATTGGAAGAATTTAACTTGACAGAGTTATCCCCGCGCAACAGATAGAGTGAAATTCTTATATAATACCAATTATATGATATTTAATATCTGTAAAGAATAAAGTATATGGTTTAATTAGTCTTTCAAACCGACTAAATAACGGGGGGCACAATGTACCCCCCGCTTCATTGCATCAGGTTATCTTACGTGAATTAACTCCCGTTATTAGAACGCTTCAAACTCTTCTTCATCCAACGGAATTACATCATTGGCCTTGACAACCTTCGCATGGGTTTTCAACTTCGTTTTAAGCAACGCCCGCGGAGCCGGATTATGCGTATTCAGTTTGGTACTTACGGCTGAGTGCTTTTTCGGATGATCGTCCCGTGCAATGGCTCCACGCCCGTTACCGTTACCGTTGCTCCCTCCGACAATAACAACAAGCATCTCGACCATGGAATTGAGCTCTGAGGCCTGAGAAGTGAGCTCTTCGCTGGCAGAAGCCGATTCCTCGGAATTGGCAGCGGTTGTTTGCGTCACCTGGTCCATCTGTGAAATAGCCGTGTTAATCTGTACAAGCCCCTGCGCCTGTTCGTTTGAAGCGGCTGCGATTTCGTCGACTAGTTTCCCTATCTTCTCCGATATCTCTGAGTTTTCTTTAAACGCTTCCATGGTCGAGCTGGTGAGCTCGCTTCCGGTCTTGACAGCGTTGATGGTGTTTTCGATCAGGACGGAGGTGTTTTTTGCCGCTTCTGAGGCTCTCATAGCCAGGTTCCTCACCTCGTCAGCAACAACTGCGAATCCGGCACCGGCCTCTCCAGCGCGTGCGGCCTCGACCGCAGCATTAAGCGCCAGCAGGTTAGTCTGGAAGGCAATTTCATCAATGGTTTTAATGATTTTACCGGTTTCCACACTCGACTTTTCGATCTTTTCAGTAGCTTCGACCAGGCCGCGTATCTGGTTATCCACCTTCTCAACTATCTTCCGCGCCTCATTCATCATAGTCTTGGCCTGGTTGGAATTCTCCGCATTCTGACGGCCCATGGAGGCTATTTCCTCAATGGACGATGAGGTTTCTTCGAGACTCGACGCCTGTTCGCTGGCGCCCTCGGCAAGCTGCTGGCTTGATGCGGAAACCTGACGTGATGCTGATGCAACTTGTTCTGCTCCCGCCGTCAAACCCTCGATAACGTTGTTGAGTGATTTAATAATACCACGCGCAAAGAGGGTGAATACGAGGATAATGCCGACGACAGAGAGCACGAACGTGATGAGTGCCAGCGTGGAGGATGTCGCAATCGCATTGTCAAGACCTGTGGAGGCCTTATTCATCTCCCCGGACGTGTATTCTTCGATTTTACCAAGACTCTCTTCTGTTTTATTGCCATATTCCTCAATTTGGGAATCGAGAACCTGCACCTGCTGTTCAAGTTTCGCAAGGTCGGTATCCTTGTTTTTGTAGAGTGCAATAAGTTTAACCAAATCTTCCTGAATTATCTTCGTCAGGAGATCGAGATTATCGCTGGCTATTTTAAGATTTACTTTTTCCACGTCATTATCCGCTAATTTTTCTATTTCGGCGAGATTCTTTTTTATCGTTTCCACGGACTGGGTAATAGTATTCATTCTTCCTGATTCAATTTCACCATCTTCCCTGTCAAGAAGCGCCGCTCTCACAAGGCTGATCATACGGAGTTCGCTTTCTCTGGTATCCTGGACGATATTGTTTTCACTGGTCATCTCGTCGCTGATTTCCATTGTTGCCTTGATGGTCGAATTGGAATGGTACACGATAAATCCGAGTATCCCGAGAGCAAAGACAATGCCTGCGCCCATCAGGGTCATTTTCGCTGAAAGTTTCATGTTTGTGAACATCGAGACATTTCCTTTTCCAAGAGTGAGTGATTAAATGATACATGAAGCTAACGTTACTTCATCTGTTTAAAAATTAATATATACCCGCATACCGGTTACGAGTGCATTGTCATACATACCTCCGGGATTAATAATATATTGTACATCGGGCTGTAATGTCAGTTTACCCATTATGGTTGTCTGGTAATAGTATTCAAATGCTGTTTCTCCTTTCATGTCTTTCATTTCAGGGTTAACAAGCGCACATGCTGCTCCGATACCCATACTGTCATCAGGACGTCCCGTAATGAGACCGTCTGCTTTGAATCCGATTCCTGCATAATTTGGTATGGCGCTTATTTCCCTGTCAGCATATCCATACTGCAAAAACATATCTACATGGTGATGATCAGATTCAGCATAACCCAAAATCCCCTGTTCATAGATACAATATCCGCCAAGGTTCTCCGATTTGCTTCCAGTTCCTGCAACAGGTGCATACAGACCGCCGTGACGCCAGAGTCCAATTTTGAATGTGCCCCGTTTTTTAAAGAACGGCAGAAGGCTCGAACCATATGATAATTCCATGACCGAACTGCTTTCCCCGTGGGAACTGAAAGCGGTGTTAAATCCCCACGAACCTCCATGACTAAGGCCGTCGAAGAGTCCCGCTTTAATTTGTATGTTGTCAGAAAGAGTGTAGAATACCGATATTCCAAGCCCGGGATCGGGGAAAGTCGGAAGGGGGACATTCGGCATGATACCAAATGAAGAATTGATAAAATCGCCCGCGTTGTCAGCGACATTGAAATCCTCATTCGCATCCTGTTTGCCGAGTTTTATCATGAACCGGTTACCGGCAAAAGAATGACAGAGAGTGTATTCGCTTATCTGGGTAAAGTTACCCGCATCGATATTACTGAGAACCTGGTAGTCACCAACATACGATTCGCTTATACCTCTGCCATTGCCGTTCTGAAAGTCAACGCTGAATGTTGTACCTTTCCAAAGTCCCAGCGCTTCGCTGCTTGCCGAAACAGTCAGATCAAAGTTACCCCGATAATCTCCCCGGTTCTTTTTTTCCATACCCCCGTGAATTTTGGAAAAATACTCACCGGAATAAACATGCTCGATTTCCAAAGGAGACCGGGTATAATCAATTTCGACCATTGTCGAATTGTTTACTGGTGTAACCGATTCGATAGAACTGGTAGTTGTAATTGCCTGATCTCCGTGGTTTATCATGCCTGCAGCCGTCATGAGAGGATTATTTTGTGGTGCCATTGCGACAGCTTTGCTCTCGTCATCAGCCTGATTTTCTATGGTATTTTTCATTTCCTTAACGCTTTCCTGCAGGAGGTCGATTTGAGACCTGAGAGAGGCTATCGTAGAATCGATCTGGGTATTGATGGCAAGGCTGTCCACCTTCGCAAAATTCGACTTCACCTGCACCTGCTCGCTTTTTCGGTCAGACTCGATTGATGCGAGTCTGACTGCAAGAGCTTTATCGATCTGCTTCGATATTTCAGCTCCGGAGTTTTTTTCGTGCTCGTTGAGACGTTCTTCTACCGTCTGGAGCTTGGCCAGAATAGTATTCAACGTCTGAGCCGGAACCGAATATGTACAGACAAGTACAGACAGAAACGAAAAACAAGAAATCATAACTGCTCTTTTCATGTAATTCTCCTTTCGTTTTTTTATTCCATGAGAAGAGCAAAAACAATACCATTCATACATTTTAAAAACTGTGCAGAATTCATTTATTTGTTATTATTGATGTTAATTGATTTTTATTTTATTAAATAACGGAATGAGAAACGTCGATTCCGATTCGATATCATTCATCGGCTCAACGGAATGTTCCGAAATCCGAACAATGTTCGTAATCTGGAACAGTCGGTGTGTTAGTGAAGTTTTTTAGAGGGTGTATTGCTATTTTGTGGAAGCTTGAATAAAAGAATTTCTCGACGATAGTATCATGGTAAAACACCCACTTCCCCTATATTTTTATACTTATCACATAATAAGTCCTCTGTTTTTCTCATACGGTTTGATACACGCTTTTTTCGCCTTATATGTAA
Organism: bacterium; assembly: GCA_021372535.1. Lineage (NCBI taxonomy): Bacteria > bacterium. The sequence continues at coordinate 51,885 of JAJFUH010000107.1, read as the reverse complement.
TTACCATTTACCAGGCCATCACTTTCCCCAACAAAAAAGGCACCCATTAAAGGCGCCTTATTAATTTGAAGGAAAAGGATAAATTCAGACGATGGTTATCAGCAGACTTCAAACTGATGCGAAAAGCATGACATACACGGTTGTTGACCAGACAAATCCGATTGTTATTATGGCTGCTTTCGTTTTCATTATATGTTTCTCTATGAGAAGTTTTTATTCTCTCTTTCTACTGCATCAGACGGGATTGATTCGAGGAAAAATTCATTTATCTGCCAGTGAGAAAACCGGAGGGCTACATCCAAATCAACGTGAAGAAAATACTTGCATAAGATTATTAATAGGATAGTAATCGTTTAAAATAAGAATATGAAAAGAAATTTTACTGCTTATGATTTTGATATAGGGAATTCCGGACTAAAAGGAACCTCGTGGGGATATGTCTCCAATTTAAAATAAACAAATCGAAAATATTGGTGGAGCTAGTCGGGATTGAACCGACGACCTCCTGACTGCCAGTCAGGCGCTCATCCCAGCTGAGCTATAGCCCCACCGAATTGCAAATATACATTATTCGTTCATCATTGTCAAGATGCGTTCTTTGTCCGAACCCGCCGAAAACCACATCACTCACATGTCAATACCACTTCCTTCAGAACCGGACTGCTGCCACCATCAGGCGATATGAATACTGCCCTGTATTGAATGAACTGTGCCCCCCGTCCCGGAGAAAAGGGTTTGCCGGACGTAACGGTCAACCATTTGGCCTTTGCGAGCCCCGCTTCGTCTGCAGCGCTACGGTATTCGAAACGGATATCCGTATTATGGGGTGTTTCCCCTGTCCACTCCACCGTTACCCGTTTCACCTTGTCGGGAAGGATTATCGGGGGAGAGATATAATCGAAAAAAGGACTGCGGTTATATATGTTGCCCTTATCGATATTTTTAAGAAAATGGGGACCGATTGTCGGAAGCGAGGTTCTGCGTCCGACCGAATAACCATCGGGACTTCCCCAGTAAATATACGATTCGATGCTGTGATCGCCGTGCTCAATATGATTGGTCACAATAATATCAGGAAAATCGTCGGAATTGAGATCGAGCAGCTCGATACCGGCCGAAGACTGCCCCGGGAGCTCAGTCCTGTTCTGGTTACCGTAGGTGTGTTGAGCATTTCCCCAGTAGATATAGATGGGCACATGTCTCGTCGATTCCGCCTGATAATTGCTGGCAACGATGTCGAGGAAACCGTCACGGTTGAGATCGTCAACGCTGACTTCGAACGATGCATAGGCTTCCAGCTCGCTTCTCCGGTCTTCGGAATACCCTGTCGCGCTGCCCCAGTATATGAGGCTCGGGCTGTGATAATCGAGGGTATCGAGATTGACTCCGCCCGGGAATATCAGATCGAGCCAGCCGTTCCCGTCAAGGTCGGCAATAGCCGGGCTTTCCACCCTGTTGGTATTCAGAAACGTTGATGTCGTATTTTCATAACCTTGCGGGGTGCCCCATACGATCTCCGTAGAACGTTTTGGGTTGTCTCCCGATGCATACACAATATCCAGGCAGCCGTCCCTGTTGAGATCGGCAGTGGTTACGCCCCAGGGATTCGCGGTGTTTTTATCCGTTACGAGGGTCTTTTTGTCGAGAGAGTATCCCTGCGGTGATCCCCATATAATATACCCTTTCGCGCCGTTCTCGTATGCGTTGACTCCGATGTCGAGAAATCCGTCCCTGTTGAAATCCTGCACTGTCACACCGAGCGTATGGAAATTAAAATCGGTATGTTCTCGGAAACCCGACGCGCTGCCCCACGCGATCGAGAGAAATCCGCCGAATACGATGTCGACGTATCCGTCATCGTTGAGATCGGCCACCTTCGAATAATAGGGATCGTTACAGGGGATAAACGTGGAGGCAGCCTCGGAATAGTAATGAGCGGGATTCCCCCAGTATACAACTGAGGGTACGGGGCTGGTCTGGCTGATCTGATTCATGAGAAGAACATCTGTCATACCGTCACGGTCAAAATCGGCGGATGCCACTCCATCGGCGCCGAAACCCTGAATATGAGTGCGGCAGGAAGGATCGTAACCATCCTCCGATCCCCAGTATATGAAGGAAGGAACATCATTATTGTTCCCAAAGCCGAAATTGGCAAAAACAATATCGTCGTACGAGTCGCCGTTGAGATCGGCGACATCCACCGCCTGTGGATAGTTCGAGGGCAGCAGGAGGCACCGGTCAGGGGAAAAGCCTTTCTTCGAACCCCAGAATATCTCGGATACGGTCGGAGTGACCTGAGAGGCGGAAGATGAAACCGCATAGCTGTTTTCGCTGTGCCCGAACATGAGGGTATCCGATACGGTTATGCTGCTTGCACAGATGAGATCAACATTCCCGTCACGGTTCACATCCTTCACCTTGATATCACGGACACGCTGCGCCGGAACAGTATAAGCTTTTTCCAGGCGGAACGGGGAACACCCGGGATAAAGATCGATCCCCTTTCCGGACGAACAGACCATAAGATCATCGATGCCGTCTGCGTTCACATCTCCGGAACGGACCACCAAAGGTCTGTCTCCCTGAATTTCCAGACGATTATCGGCGGAAAAACTGCCGTTTTTGTTCAAATAAACATACACACCGGGCTGCGGATCGGCATTGGCAAATGCAAGGTCGGTCCATCCGTCGCCGTCGAAATCCCCCGCAGTGCAGCTCGTTGCACTCACCGTGGGCAGTGAGATACGGCGATCTTTCGAATACAGCTCGGGGCTGCCCCAGTAAACGTACGACTCGAGATGATGACGGTATCCCCGCTGTTTCCCCCATTCATAGCCATAATTGGCAAAAACGAGATCAGGATATCCGTCGCGATTCAGGTCGGCAGCTTCAACATCCTGGGCATAATACGTGGGAATCTCCTGACGGTGTACAACGGAAAAACCTTCCGGGCTGCCCAGGTAAAGATAAGCTGACGTGTTATAGGTATAATTATGGATGATATTGACAAACACGATGTCAGTATAGCCGTCATGATTGAAATCCCCGACTTTGCATGGCCCGCCTCCGAATGTCGGTAAAAAATCCATGTATTGCTTCGTTTCGTTGACCTTGGTGAAAAGTTTGTAGGCGGGAAGTTGTTTCCATGCGGACGGGAAAAGGGAATGGAAGCCGTTCTTTGTGCCATGATAAATGAATGCATCGACTGTTTCAAATGAATTATGATCCTGGTTGATGAGCAGATCGAGAAAGCCGTCATTGTTTAAATCCCATCGGTTGATCAGTTGAATCCCGCCTGCTTTAGACACATAGATATTCGCGCCACTGTCTCCGAAAGTGCCCTTACTGAAGTCTTCGAAACCATGATGCCGTATAACCGTTCTGTTTTCCGGTGATGCGGTAAATGGAAAAACAAGCAGCATTGTAAACGCTGTAAAAGACAGTATCAAGGAGCTGCAGGATCTTTTTTTACACATAATTACCTCCAAGTATGTTCTCACACTGAATGGTTGTCTTTATAAGTGAAATGTAAGATATGACAAATCACGGTGAAAATAAAACGGGTTTTAACGATTGAGAAAAACGGTGATTCTCCCTGATTAACCACAGACGTTCAGCCGGTCTATTTACATGCTTTATCGGGTTTCAGCCATACTATTTTTACAAGAGACTATCGGGGGAATTATATAAGGAATGATTTCCGGGCGGGGACTTCACGGATAAATGAAAGGTATCCCAGGAGCGAGTCTCCGTTGATATACAGCATATTTGCGGTCAGAAGACAGGAGATGACAGAGCCGTCTTTTTTACGGAAATTTACCGGAAAATCCTTCACATATCCGTTCATTTTCAGCATATGCAATAACTTTTTAGAGTCATCGGGATTGACATATGTTTTTTTCAGATCGATGTTCATTATCTCCTGTCGGGTATAGCCGAAAAGGTCAAGACATGACTGGCTTATATCCAATATTTTGCCTTCATGGGTGGTTACCGTAAAAGGATTTAACGGTATATCAAATATACTGGAATCCAGATATCCGCTTTTCCTTATTTTCTTTTCAATTTTTTTTCGTTCGGTGATATCAATCATAAGACCTCGTAATCCTATGATTGTCCCTTTATTATTTTTCAATATTCTGGCTGAAGCACGGATATACCTGGGTTTTCCGGATTTATCGAGAATTCTGAATTCTTCAGTGTCATGCTGGCCGAGAAGATTTTTCCGGAAAAACCTGCATGCCTTCTGGAGGTCTTCCTTCAGGAAAAAACGGGTATAATGCTGGCCGATTACCTCGGAAGGCAAATATCCAAAGACCGGCTCAACAAGCATGTTTATATAGGTTAATATCCCGGTTGTATCGATGACAAAAATAACATCATTAATGCTCTCGATCAGCTCTCGATAGTGAGCTTCTGATGTCCGGAGCGCTTCTTCCGCCTTTTTTTGTTCTGTTATATCCGCTGAAATGAAGAGTATTGCCGGTTCACCGGAGTCAGCGATAGTAAACGGAATTTTTGTCGTTTGAAGGATATGAACTGCGCCATCGGGAAAGGTAATCGATTGAATGGGATAGTATTTCGGTTTGCCACTCCGAATGGTTTCCTGGTCGGTTTTGAACATTTCTTCTCCACCATTATTATCAGGGGACAAATTATAATAATGAGAACCTGTCACCTGTTCGACGCTTTTTCCGAACACTTGCGAGAAAGCCTTGTTTGCAAGGACAATTTTACCTTTTGTGTCCCGCGCGAATATATAGTGGGGAACAAGATCGATAACCTGACGCAGACGTTCTTCACTTTTACGGAGGGCATCCTCCGCCAGTTTTCGTTTCTCTTCGGCAACAATTGCCGAAGCGATGACTCCCATCAACCATTCGTCATCATTCGTGGGCTTATAATCTTTTTTATATAAAACGCAGAGAGCCCCTATCTGGCCATTCCCGATTTTCAGAATCCTGGCAATATAAGTTTTAAACCCGAACTTCTTCAGCTCAGGGTCATCGAAATGATATTCCGATTCCGGTACATCCCGGATGACAAAGAGACCGCGTTCAGAATTCATGATAGCGTCATGGAGCACGTGACCAAGCGGTTTTTTGATATTTTCCAGCTCGGGAGGAGTATGCCATGAGTTCCATGCACACAGATTCCGATCGTAAATGCGATGATAAAAAGCGCATTCGGCACCTAGCAGCCTCCCGCATGTCTCCACGAGCTGATTTATATTATCAAGAGGATCGGTCCCGAATTTCAGAAAGCAGTCGTTGAGAACGGAAAGACGATCGAGGAGCCGTTTCCTTTCGGTGATATCACGAATTATGGTCTGGTATATTTTCCCGTCTCCATTGGCCGCAGAGCGTAAAGTCGTCGAAACAAGACAGTCCAGCACCATGCCGTCTTTTCGCAGGAGTTTGATTTCATAATCACGGACTTTCCCATTTCTGTCAATTTCATCAAGATATTTCTGACGGTCTTTGTCGCGGAGATATAAACAGCCCAGATTCATCTCTCTGACATCTTCCCGTGTATATCCAAAAAGATCGAGCCATGCCTGATTAACATCGCGTACGGTTGTTCCCTGTGTTGTAATACCGATCGGATCAAGAGACGTTTCAAATAAAATCCGGTATTGTTCCTCGCTCTCACGGAGTACTTCTTCGGCTTCCGAGAGCTTCGAAATATCCATGATGCCCCTGACACGGACGGGATTACCGTTATTATCGCGCTCCGTAACTACACCATCAGGGAGAAACCATTTCAATCCTTCGTTCTCTGAATTCAGGCTGTACGGAGAATAATATTGAGGGGATTCAATACCGCGTGATGTATCAGGATTTCTGTTTTTTTTATGGAATTCCTGAGGGCGGGCAATGATTTCCCGTAATCCGGAAATCCCTTCGCCTTCGGGGATGCCATTACAGGCAGAATCAAGCGTGATTCCGGCATGAATATCTTTATGGTCACCCGGATGTGTTCGAACGCCATCCTGGGAGTCACCGGAAAGCTTCCTGCCTTCCGGAAGCGGTTGACCGGTGCTTTCAGTGTGGATTTTTCCGGTTTCGAGTTCTATAATTCTGCGCCGCAGATATTCAATTTCCTCTGAGAGCTGCTGTTTTGTTTTACCATTTTTTTTCATGGCAGCTGTATTAAAGATTTCTTGTTAAGAGATGGTAAACCGTACTTTTTTATATAGAAAATAATATGACATCCCCCGCCAAAAAGCCAGAAAAATATTTATTTAAGTTATTGGTGTATATATGTTTATTCTATAAGTTAAAAATGTATCAGTTCATTGACAATAGCATGATTAACATTGTCCAAAAGATTTCTTGAACTATAAACAGTGCTATTTGTTCTATCATTTTATCAGGTAAATTTACCTGAAAAAAACCTGTGCTTATATAAGCAAGGAGATTCAGCGCACATAAAAAAACCCGGGCTTACCGGTTCGTACAAATAAACCAAAACCGATGACCCGGGTTTTCTGTGATTACCGGACGCGCCTGCTGTTTGAAAACTCAATTGCGTCAATAGAACAAAACAGTTCCGTTTCAGCCTGTTACGACCTTTTCGTTTTTCGCGTCCCAGAGCATGGTTTTATTCTGACGGTACGATTCCTCACCCATCTTGATCGCTACCATTGTGGAGCAGCCGAGATCGACATTGCAGAACAATTTAGTATCCTTACGGATGGCATCGATCAGATTGCCTTCCATGTCGGTCGGGGAACCGCTCGTAATGGATTCGGAATGGAGCGAAACCTCATCGTATCCCTCGTTTTTATCCCTGAACTCCTTTTTGAAATCACCGTTGGCGCTCATATCGGCGTTCCCGGTCATTTCGATGGTGCCGTACTGCCCGTAAATACGGGTCGGCATCTGCGTATCATTATTGAGCACGCTTCCCAGAAGAACGGTGAATTCGCTCGGGTAGTCGACAGTCATCAGGAATACATCGGGGATATCACGGCCGTCCTTCAAAAGGTAGAGACCGCCGCCGCCATTGACCCGTGTGGGAAACTCGCCGTTTTCGCCGACAATCGCGAGGAGAAGCGGTGCAAGGAAATGATAGAGCAGATCGGTCGCCACTCCGCCGTTATACTGGAAGTACTTGCGGAACCGGAAGAAATGTTCGGGATTCCAGGGGATTTTCGGTGCAAGCCCCCACTGCCAGCCGAGCCACATATCCCAGTCGATGTAGTCATCGCCGGGCATTTTGGGGCCTGCGGTTTCATCGATCTTGAACCAAACATTGAAGGCGCAGCCGCGGACGTTACGGTTATAGCTTCCCTGTGCCCAGGTCACTTTACCCACCCTGTTATCCTTGATCGCTTTCTGGGCGTTCCAGTACTGATCCTCCGAAGTGCGCTGGGGACCGACCTGGAATTTCTTGTTATACCGTCTGACCGCGTTACGGACTTCGATAGCCTGCTCCGCTGTCAGTGTCATCGGTTTTTCGCAATAGACATGCTTGCCCGCTTCGAGCGCTTCGATCGATATCTTCGAATGCCAGTGATCGGGTGTGGCGATGAGCACCGCATCGATGTCCTTACGTTCGAGAAGTTTGCGATAGTCGAGATATGCATCGCCGTTGCACACAGCCTTTGCCTTGTTGAGCCTGCGCTGGTAGACATCGCATACCGCAAGCACCTTGGTGTTCCTCTCCTCGCCGTGGTCGACGAGGCTCCGCAGATGACCGGAACCCATGCCGCCCACACCGATAACGCCGAATGTGACACGGTCGTTCGCCCCGAGCACCGTGGACGGTGTCATACCTCCGAGGGACAACGCACCGGTTACGGCGGCCCCGGTTTTGATGAATGTACGGCGCGAGGGTTTTTTCGATTCCATGGAAAGCTCCTTTCGTTAATCGAAAATAACATGTATGTCGCTGAGAATATCAATAGGCTTGGATTTCAGACATTGGTATTCTGATCACTTGAGCCGACGATCATAGTGCATAGTTGAGGACTTTTAAAGATAGGGAAATACGAATGGAAAAGTCAAGTGCGGACTCATTCTCAGAACAATATCCTGAGAGGCTTTACGGGTACCATTCTGTTCATAACACCGTCGAGAGAAGGGCTTCGTGTTTCATCACATATAATAAATAAAGCCCTTCCCCGGATACAACGATTGATTTATTGAAACTGTAGATTGTGTAATGTCAATAATTTTCACCTACGACACCACTACCTTCTCGTTCTTCGCGTCCCACACCATGGTTTTGCTCTGACGGTAGGATTCGACGCCCATCTTGATGGCCACCATGGTGGCGCAGCCGAGATCGACATTGCAGAAGAGCTTTCCGCCCTGACGGATGACATCGATGAAGTTCTTCTCCATCGCCTCGTGGTTGCCGCCGGTGTTCTCGGCGTGGAGCTCCACCTTGTCGTAGCCGTTGTTCATGTCCCTGAATTCCTTGACGAAATCCCCGTTGCCGGTCATGACATCGTTACCCTGCGCCGCGATGGGAACTTCCATGGTGCCGTACCGCCCGTAGATTTTGGTCGGGAGCGAGGTGTCATTGGTGAGCACGCTTTCGAGGTATACGGTGAACTCGCTCGGGTAATCCACCGCCATCATGAATACATCGGGTATATCCCTGCCGTCCTTTTCGATGTAAAGGCCGCCGTTCGCGTTGACACGGCGGGGATATTCGCCGTTTTCGCCCGCGATGGCGAGAAGCAGCGGCGCGAGAACATGGTAGAGAAGGTCGGTCGCCACACCGCCGTTATACTGGAAATATTTGCGGAAACGGAAGAAGTGCTCCGGATTCCAGGGAATTCTCGGAGCAAGCCCCCACTGCCAGCCAAGCCACATATCCCAGTCGACGAAATCCTCGCCTTCCATTTTGGGCCCCGCGGTCTCGTCGATCTTGAACCAGGTGTTGAATCCGCAGCCGCGGATGTTTCGGTTGAAACTGCCGTGCGCCCAGGTAACCTTACCGAGGCGGTTTTCACGTATCGCCTTCTGCGCGCTCCAGAACTGGTCCTGGGAGGTATATTGCGGTCCCACCTGGAGTACCTTGTTGTATTTTTTCACCGCGTTGCGGACCTCGATGGCCTGTTCGGCTGTCAGGGTCATGGGTTTTTCCACATAGACATGCTTTCCCGCATCCATAGCGTCTATCGCTATCTTCGAATGCCAGTGGTCGGGTGTCGCGATGAGAACGGCGTCGATGTCCTTCCGCTCGAGCACTTTGCGGTAATCGAGATATCCTTCCGCCTTGTAACCCTTGTCCTCGCAGATTTTCTGCGCCATAACGAGCCTCCGGCGATACACATCGCACACCGCGGGTACCTCGATGTTCCAGTCGGCGCTGTTCTTCGTCAGGTTGGTCAGATGGCCTCTTCCCATGCCGCCGTTTCCGATAACGCCGAACCGGACACGGTCGTTGGCGCCGAGCGCTGTCGAGGGGATAAAGCTTCCGAACGCTGCGGCTGCGGTCACAACCGATGCGGATTTTAAAAACGACCGGCGGGATTGTTGACTGAAATTCATGGTGATACTCCTTTCATTGACCCGTAATAAATTATGAAATATCAAAATATTAAGAATACATCTACTATATACGTACTCTAACAATTACCCTTTCATGGGTAATTCTGAAAATATACGCCTGTAACCACTTTGTCAAGAATATGGAATACAACTTGCCATGTAACTCATTTTTTGGCTATTATAGACAACAATGCATTTCCTCTTGTACACGAGTTCATCTCTTTTTGCCACATGTTTGATCAACAATCGGGGAGGTTCTTATGAAGTCCTTATCGTTAGCATGTGTCCTGTTCCTGTTCGCCGCTTTTACTTCGCTTGCCGCCCCACCCGAACGTGACCTGTCCCGCTGGATAAAAAGCTGGGAGACATCACCTACCACCTCATCGCACGGAAACATCGTGGAACGCGCAATTCTCACTCCGGGAGACCCCCTGAATCCTCCCGCCCAGGGTGCTGTGCTGAAATATCTCTCACGGTTGTCGCGCGGGGAGCTGAACGGCATGGTTTCAACGAAGCCGGTCAAGCATGACGGTGAAAACGAGATGATTTACATCATGTCCGGAAAAGGACGGATCGAAGGGGGAGGGAAAAAGTTACCCCTGAGACAGGGTGATGCGATTCTCATTCCACCATCGCTTGAACACGTCATCACCAACGAGACCGAGGAGCCGCTCCTCATGGTGATTGCAGCCGAACCGGTTCCGAAGAATTTCAAGGCCCGCACCGACATCCTCGTCCGCAACCTGCTTGAAGGAAACGCTTCTCCCGGCGCGCACTGGAACCATGTCGGTTACGGCAGTATCGGCCGGAGCGACGGGCTCTATCAGGAAGAGGGTTTCGCGCTGGTCGGAGTGGACGGTATGAATATTGCCGAACCGCATCCGCACGTTGAGGGTACTGAGGAAATCTGGTTCCTGGTTTCCGGCGACGCGTACCTGCAGCTCGGTATACGGCTCTTTCATCAGCCGGCGGGAACGGCGTTCATGACCCCGCCGGACGGGCAGACTCCTCATGCAACCATCAATACATCGGACCGGCTTGCGTTGTTCCTGTTTCTGGCGCGCTGGCATGAACCGCAATAAGCCTGTCGTATATATGAGGATTTTTCTATCGATGTCATGTAAATGTACCGCCATGATGTGAATACGGCATCGAAACTCAATTTCATATATGCCTTCCGGAGGGAATAATCATGACACAGTACCGACACCTCGATATTGACCCCTTGGAGCGAGTGAGACGCTACAAGCGGTTTTATGGCGGACTCGTATTCGATGCGCTCTGGGCGCTCGGAATCCGCGAGACCATGCTTTCGCCCGCGATTCATCCGCTTCGCACCGACATGGTGCTTGCCGGTCATGCGCTCACGGTGAAGATGCATTCCCATGCCGAGGACGAAGAGGTTATCCGCGAGCGTGGAAACCGTGGCTGGGGCGGCGGGCCGAGGCAGCGGCTGGTCATGGAGGCGGTCACTCCCGGCTGTGTCATCTGCATCGACACCGGCCCCAATTCCCTCTGCGCCCAGTGGGGAGAGATGAGCTGTCACCTCGCACAGAACAAGGGCGCGACCGGGATTGTTCTGGCGGGAAACGCCCGCGATACCCGCATCATCCTCCAGATGAACGACTTTCCAATATTCACCATGGGAACTACCGCAAACGCCCGTACGGGCTGGATTGTCAACGAAATAAACGAAATCATTTACATGCCCGGCCATCTCAAGCATTCGGTGAAGGTATATCCGGGTGATTTCCTTTTCGGCGATACGGACGGTGTACAGGTGATACCGAAGGAAGTGACGGACGAGGTCATGCTCCGCTGCGAGGAGATACTCGACAAGGAAATAGCACAGCGCAAGGAGATAGAGAGCGGAATGTCGGTGGACGATATGTACCGGAAATACGGGAATCTGTGATACGGGAGGTAGTGAGATGAATCGCCGTGCTCATGCTTTAAAAACGATGATTATTGTATTTCTCGTGCTTCAAGTCACTTTTAACGTTATACCGGTATATTCACAGGCACCAAATACCGATACCCGTGACAAAACGCTCCGGGATGCAGACCATTTCGAGATACGGATGGCGGATGTGAAGAACCGCGCCGAGTGGGAAAAGCGGAGAGCGGAAATCCGCGACCTGCTTCTCCTGCGGGCGGGCCTCTGGCCGGAACCCGAGCGGACACCGCTGAATGCGCGCATCTTCGATGAGAAGAAGGGCGACGGCTTCACGGTTGCTAAGGTGTATTTCGAGAGTCTGCCGGGGTTTTTTGCCACGGGGAACCTGTACCGTCCCGCAAAAGGGAAACCGCCCTATCCGGCAGTTGTCTGCCCCCACGGGCACTGGCAGTATGGGCGGCTCCAGAACTCGGAAGCCGGCTCCATACCGGGTCGGTGTATCGACTTCGCCCGTATGGGATTCGTGGTGTTCAGCATCGACATGGTAGGATACAACGATTCGTTCCAGCTTCCCCATGACCCGTTCAAGAGCCGCGCACAGCTCAAGGCTGACGAGCCCCTGCCGTATGAATCCCGCGAAATGCGGCCCGATTTCAGTTTCTCCGGGGCGGACCTGTACGGATTCAACCTCGGCGGAGTTCAGCTCTGGAACGGCATCCGCGCAGTGGATTTCCTTTGCAGTCTCCCCGATGTCGATCCTTCGAGAATCGGAGTGACCGGCGCATCGGGCGGAGCGACGCAGACTCTGTTTCTCATGATTGCCGATGACCGTGTCAAGGTCGCGGCGCCGGTGAACATCATCGGAGCGAAAAAACATCCGGGATGCCTGTGCGAGAATATACCGGGCCTGTGGCTCGATACTTCGACCGTGGAGATGGCAGCGGCTTTTGCGCCACGTCCGCTGCTCCTCATGTCGGCGACCGAGGACCCCTGGACAAACAGCACCCCGACCCGTGAATACCCGATGATACAGAAGTACTACGCGTTTTACGGGGCCAATGACAAGATCAAAAACGTTCACATCAGCGCGGGCCATAATTACAACGCCGAGACGCGGGCTGCCGTATATGACTGGTTCTGTATGCACCTCAAGAGCCAGTTCCCCGCCATAAAGAATCCGGCTCCGGTCTCGCCCGAGCTGAAGGCGCTTGGCGACCTGCGGGTGTTCCCTGACAGAGTTCTGCCAGAAAACGCCGTGTCGGGATGGGATGTCATCAAAAACTGGAAAACATCTTCGGAACAGACGTTCTCCGCGCTTCTCCCGCACTCCGCCGACCAGTACAATGAATTTCGCATCACATTTCACCGAAAACTCGGCGATGTCCTTGCAGCCGTTGTTCCCGATCCCGATGACCTCACCGCACAAAAGGGTGATGTAAAAACTATCGGAGCATATACCAGCCAGACACACTTCCTCGGCAGAAAAGGAAAAGGCGACTGCTTCGAGTGTGAAATCATATCCGCGAAAACGACCGCATCGGGAACCATCCTCGTTATCTGCCCCGATTCATGGGGAGATTTCATCTCGCTCGACACCGGCACGATACAGCCGTGGATCGCGAATATCCTGTCGAAAGGATATCGCATCGCCCGTGTCAGGGGGTATGCATCGGGACAGCTTGCGATTCCGCTGAAGACATGGGATACGTTCATGTGGCCTTCCGCCTACAACCGTGACAACGGCCTCAACGGCATTCAGGACATCATCACTGCCATGCAGTACTGCAAGGACACTTGGAAAAAAGACCGGCTGACTGTGCTCGGATTCGGATCGTGCGGTATACCGGCCATGTTCGCATGCGCGACGCACGGCGGTACCGACAAGATTCTGGCCGACATGAACGGGAGCGATCCGGCATATGACGGCGAGCTGGCCAGGCTCATGCCGTACGGCGCAATCAAGCGTGTCGGGGATTTTCGGACTGCGACGCTTCTGCTCGTGAACAAGCCGCTCATCCTGTTCAATCCGGGACCGACATTCGACAGTGCATGGTACCGGGCACAGGCCGGAGGAATCGGCTGCGACCGCAATCTTTTGTTCCGTTCGTCTGTTAATCCAGATAATGTTGTTGATTTATTGTAATGTTTTTGTACATTCTGCTTGATGAACATAGTTTCCTGTTCTTTACTGTTGCCTGTATAGAGTACCGGTTCAATAACCACCATCAACGAAGAGGGGAACGATGAACGAACACAAGCGGGTCAGTCCCGAGATCAACTTCGCAAAGGCGAATATCTACAATTTCCTCAACGGATTCGGCGGACCGGTATGGGGAGCCTTTGCCGCCTATTATGGTCCCTTGATGGCGCTGCTCGGATTTCTTCAGGCTTCGTCGTTTTATAACGGTGTGGTGAATGCTCTGTTCTGGCTGGGATTCATCCTCACCCAGGTTCCCGCCGCGTATTTTTCAGAGCGCCTGCGTATTAAAAAGTGGGCGATGGGGATTATTTTTATCTGTTCCGGTTTATTTCTGCTTGTTTACTGCATGGTGCTCATGTTCACCGGCGGTGGAAACTTCACACTCATGCTTGTCCTTTTTATTATATGTTATGCCGGGACGACCATCACATGGGGAGCATCGGCACCGCTCGTTTTCACTTTTCTTTTCAAGATTATCCCCCAGAACAAACTGGGAAGCTGGCTTGGTATCTATTTCATGCTCGCTTCTATCGGCGGTCTCCTCGGCGGTGGTGTTGTCAAGCGAATCCTCGAATACGGATATCCTGTGGCGTTCGAAATTCTCTTCGCCTGTGCGTTCGGTTTTTCAATCGCCATGGCGGTAGCGGTCTGGCTTGTCGATGAGCCGGAGGGCGAACTTGCTCCCCGCATGGAAAATTTCGGGGTGTACATAAAGCATATCATCACCATCATCCGTGAAGATAAAAATCTCGTCCGGTTCTTTATCGGCATGTGGATAGCCGTCGGACACTACATAGCCCTTACCTTCTATTCGACTTACATGACAACCGGCGAATTCGGTATCGACAAGGCACAGACAGGTCTGTTTGTCACCATGAATTTCCTCGGCTGGATACTGGCGAGCCTCGGGCCGATTTTCGTGATTCTATATCCGCTGGGCCTGCTCATGAAGCTTTTCGGCTCGGAGCTCAAGGTCGCTCCCAATATTTTCAGCGCCGGCTGGATTGCCGACCGTTTCGGGCCCAAGCACACGCTCATTGTCTTCCAGGTCGTGGCGTTTATCGGAGTGCTGCTCGCCCTTATCGCCCATAACATCTATGCGTTTTATGCCGTATGGGTTTTTGCCGGATTCGCCCAGATATGCAACAACATCGGGTACTCGAACATGACGCTCCTGAGTTGCACCATACAGGATAAATCGTCCTACATCGGGCTTGTGAATTTTGCGGTATTCCCGTTCGCCGTGGTTGTTCCCATGATCGTGGGGGCTCTCATCGGGCGCAACATCATGTCCTTTACATTGGCGTTCAAGCTGTCAATGGTACTCATGGTCATCACGGCGCTGTACTTCCTGATATTTGTCGATAATCCGATCGAATACAAGAAGATGAAGGAAAGCCAGGCATCATGAAAATGAGGCAAGCGAGTATTGAACGGAACGGATATGTAAAACCGAGTATACCTAAAAAAGAAGGGAAACCTGCTGTCAATGTATAGAAAATCATTATGTATAATGATTGTTCTTCTCTACTGTAATTCCGGGCCTGTTTGGGGCGATGTCCGGCTTCCGGCGCTCATAGACCACCACATGGTGCTCCAGCGCGGCGCGAACATACCGATATGGGGATGGGCCGAACCCGGCGAGCGTGTTAAGGTGAGCTTCCACGGGAAAAGCTCTTTCGCTGTCACCGGGAGCGACGGGCGCTGGAGAGTCGGGCTCGAACCGATGAATGCGGGCGGCCCGTTTGAAATGACCATATCGGGCGCTAATACTATCGTGCTCTACAATATCCTTATCGGTGATGTGTGGGTATGTTCCGGTCAGTCGAACATGGAATGGCCGGTGAAATACTGCACCGATGCGGAAAAAGAAATTACCGCGGGAACCCACCCGAAGCTCCGTCTTTTCGAGGTCAAAAAGACAGGCAGAGGCAGCCCGCAGGAGGACCTCGAGGGACACTGGCAGGAATGCACTCCCCACACGGTCGGCGACATAACCGGTGTCGGGTACTTCTTCTGCCGTGAGCTCACGGAGCGGCTCGATGTGCCGATAGGGCTCATCCAGAGCGCATGGGGCGGGACGGCGATCAGGCAGTGGACGAGCCTCGATGCTTTGGAGTCTGATCCGGAAGTCAGCTCCATCCTTGAACCGTTCCGGCTGGTGCTCGACCAGAAACCGCGGGCGATGGAGGACTATTATGACGGCCTCGGAGGATGGTTTGAATACTGTTTCGTCCAGATGCACCTCAAATGGTCGTACAATCCCATACCGCAGCCGCCGGAGGAATGGAAAAACATGGGAGGAACGCCATCATGGCTCTACAACGGCATGATTGCGCCGCTTTCATGGTATCCCATCAAAGGCTGGACATGGTATCAGGGAGAATCGGACTGCGGAAATGCCTTCCTCTACCGCAGGCAGCTCACACTTCTGATCGAGGACTGGAGAAAGCGCTGGGGGCGCGGCGATATTCCCTTCCTTGTCGTGCAGCTCGCCAACTGGAATAAACGTGAGGAGAAGCCGGGTGACAGCACTGCGGCGGAGCTCCGTGAGGCGCAATCCATGGCCATGAGCCTCCCGAATACCGGTATGGCGGTCACCATCGATCTGGGCGAGGAGGATGTCCATTACCGTAACAAGCAGGAGGCGGGCAGACGGCTCGCCCTGTCTGCGCTCAAGGCAGCCTATGACTACAACAATGTCGCTTACTCCGGCCCGGTTTACCGGTCGATGAGCAGCGAGAACGGCGAAATCCGTCTCCGATTCGACTTTACTGCCGGAGGACTCGTCACAAAAGACGGCGCACCGCCCAAGGGATTCTCCATTGCGGGCACCGATCGTGTATTCGTCTGGGCTGAAGCCCGTATCGAGGGCGAAGAGGTTGTCGTGCGGAGTGATGCCGTCCCCGAGCCGGTCGCGGTCAGGTATGCCTGGGGCTGGAATCCCGAGGTCAACCTGTACAACAGGGATAATCTTCCCATTGCACCCTTCAGGACGGATGACTGGCCGGGAATCACTGTGGGGAAAAAGTAAAGACTCTGTGATGCGGCTGTACGCCCGATATCGGTCATCGCCGTAAACGGAACAAAGAAGGACCGCGCCATGACTGATGGTGACAGCCGGGTGATCCGCCTCGAACATGCGCAGAAAATACAGGCGCTCGACATAATCGTCCGGGCACTATGGGATGACCCGCTCAGCCGGTATATATACCCCGACGAAAACGAACGGGCGCGGAAGATCATACACTTTTTCGATATAGGCTTTCAGTACAGCCTTGCCTTCGGAGAGGTGTATACGACGACGGAAACCGATGGTGTGGCTGTCTGGCTCGTTCCCGAGCACCCGGATATGAAACTGTGGGGTATGGTGAGAACCGGCGTGTTCCTGAAAGTCATGCGTATGGGCAGGAAAGCGTTCGGCCGGTTCAACGAATTCATGAAGTACGCGGTCAGGAAACATGCGGAGTCGGTGACGGGTGACCACTGGTACCTCATCGAGCTTGCGGTGGAACCGGCGTGTCAGGGCAGAGGAATCGGCGGACGGCTGATCGAGCCTGTGCTGGAACGCGCCGATGCGGCCGGCCAGCCATGCTATCTCGAAACCCTGACCGAGCGATCCGTCCGTTTTTACGAAAAGCATGGCTTCACCGTATCAGAAAAGGTGTTCATACCCGATGGTGTGCCGCCCTTCTGGGCAATGATCCGTGAGCCTCGGTAACATATAGAGTGCAGTTCTTATACCGGGTTCATATGCGGCCGGATATACATGGCGCTTCCGTAATTGCATATGGTATACGGAATATGACTCTGAAACAAGTTCAGGGTGACGGTCATGCCGAACTCGTTTTGGCATCTTTTTCCGGAAAGAAGCACAATGAAATACGATACAAAATATTATTGTGATTGAGTATTCAGCTATTTTATAAACGATTGAAATCTGTGTAAATCTCATGTAATAGCATTACATCTCCGGGAGGTGCATCATGAAATATCCTGTTTCGATTGTCTTGTTTTTTGCCGCTCTGTTTTTCCTGTTTTCCACGGGAGTTTTATCCGAAAAAATCGATCCCGTGACACACGATGTCCTTCCCGAGCCGGACGATGTCCTCTATATCAGGGCGCCTGAACCCCTGCCATGGATTCCTGCCGAACTGCTCGATCCCGGCTTCTGGATTGCGCGGATGAAAAATCCCGACGAAATCATTCTCACCCCGGTCGCTATCAGCCGGATGAACGAAGCCTACAGGCGGTGGATCAGCGCCCCCGATCCATTGAAGGATGTCCCCGAGGAACGGAAACCGTTTCTCGTTCAGTGGTGGCCCGGCTGGGCAATGAGGGTACCCGACCTCAAAACCATGCCTGCCGCGGCTGCGGCCGATACGGTCAGGGACAGGATAAAAGCCGAGATAGCCTACCTCCATAAACAGGACTACGGCAACGCGCTCGCGATTACCTACTCCGTGAAGGAAATCGACGCCTTTGAAAACGAGATGGCGCTCGACCGAGTGGGTAAGACAGTGACTGTCCGTGACGGCATCGCTGTCCGTCCCGCGCGCCTGCGTAATGTTCCCTCGTTTTTCCCCCAGCAGCTCGGGTTGACGCAGTCGAGAAAAACCCGCTGGGATTTGTGGAACATCGGCGTGATGAAAATCGGGATTCCCGTACAGGTGCTCCATTTCTCACGGTCAGGGGAGTACATGTTCGTGCTGTGCGAGGTCGGGTACGGATGGGTCAGGTGCGAGGATGTGGCGTTCGGCACAGCGAAAGAGATCGGAGATTTCGTCAACGCTCCGGATTTTCTCGTGGCAACCAACGACCGCGTGCAGTTCTATACCGATGAGAGCTGCACCTGCGCCTCGGGGTGGTTCGGGCTGGGGACACGGCTCCCTCTCGCATCGAAAGCGAACCCCCGTCAGATTAAAGTGCCCGTCCGGAGGATGAACGGGCAGTTCGCCACCGAAACGGCTTGGGTTGCCCGGAACGACGACGTCCACGCGGGATATCTCCCCTACACGCGCCGTAACATCGTCCTCACGGCATTCAAGCTCCTCGGCACCCCCTATGACTGGAGCGGCGCCTGGTTCGGCCGTCAGCACGAGA
Organism: bacterium; assembly: GCA_021372535.1. Lineage (NCBI taxonomy): Bacteria > bacterium. Next base: position 33,173 of record JAJFUH010000107.1, on the reverse strand, counting down.
CGATCTACCGCGATATCTTCGCGTGTTTCGGATTCGATCTGCCCTATCACGGCTCGCTGTTCACCTTTTTCAATAGTAACGTCACCACGGTGCTCCATCCCTCCATGGGAAAGGATGTGTATTACAAAAATGTCATGGAAAGGGAACCGTTCGTCACTATCCAGAGCTGCGGGGGACACTGCCAGCTCTACATCGGCGAGTACGAGGGCAGACCCATCGTGTTTGACCAGCACGGGTATGGATATCCCGATGAAAAGGACGTGTGGTGGGAGGTCCGGCGCTGCAACATCGGCGACCTGCGCCTGCCGCGGTATTTCCTGGACAAGGATGTAACGTTCCTCGAACTGAAGTAAGAGGGGGGAAAAAGTAGTGCGCATCATTTATTAGCAGAAGAATATAATAATTTCCGACGTTAACCGTGGAAACTCACTTCGCGCATAATACCTTGATAAAAATATTTTATCGGGCGCTTCTCCTCTCTCTTTGGTCAAGAGTTACTATGTCATATAGAGGGAATCGAGGGGTGAGTCAGGGTAAAGAAAAGGGATAAAATTATAACGCCTGTTAAGTCCTATATACAAGATTTTTTGTTCTTTATTATTACAGCATAACAAGATACTACTATTCATAAATAAGTTTTCGAAAAGAAATTTTGATTTATAGCGTAAACATCCTTGAAAAGCGTTACCCTTAAATAATTGCCGGTAAATATACATCAAACGACGTACCTTCACCAACTTTCGAGTCTACGCTGATATAGCCATTATGTTTTTGAATAATGAAATTAACTATCGACAGCCCCAATCCTTTACCATTTTTCTTTGTGGTATAGTACGGATCAAAGATTTTTGGCAGAATATCTTCAGATATACCATACCCATTATCTTTAACGGTAACTTTCACAAAGTTACCGTTAAGCGGTATATCGTTATTATTATCAACAATAGTATTTTTAGCTTTAATCTTAATAACTCCGCTTTTCGGCATCGCCTGGATTGAATTGAGAATTAAATTTGTAAAAACCTGATTAATTTGTCCTTCATTGGCATTAATGAACCATAAGTTTTTGGGTAATGAAAACTCACAATATATTTTGGTGCTCATAACACAAAATTTTGCAGTATATCTGATTATTTCAGAAACAGATAATTTCACTTTTTTGTTCGAGTTATCATCATATAAAACCGACAATTGACGTATAAGACCTTTTGATCGTTCACATACTTGCTGAGCATTGTTCAGTATTTCAATAGCTTTATCACTCCTGTTTATCTCCATTTTTGCCAGGGTAAGATTACCCTGCAGCATTGTTAAAACATTATTCAGGTCATGGACAATACCTTGTGACAGAATATTATTTGAATTTATCTTATTAATAAGATAATTTTTCTCATCAATTTTTTTTTCAATCATCAGATTACACATAATATTACCCATATTTAAGAATTTATTTACTTTCAATCTTTTCACCAAGACGGTAATCGTATACCCAGAGACCGGCCGGGAATTGTATTTCAAAAAGAGAGGCGGGCAAATCAATATTGATATCAAAATCATTCTGAATCGTGATTTTTTCTTTTACATAGAGAATCCATTTGCCGGCAGGACCACGATAGAACAATTCTTTCGCAACAGACTCCGGGAACCAGATGCCTCCCTTGAACTCTTTGAAATTATTGTTGACAACAGTTAATTCATCACCGGAAAGATATTCGATACGTTTGGGGTGATTCATGATACCGGGAGCAAGCCAGACTGTAATTGTTTCTGTTGTGTTTGGGACATAGCCACGAACAACTTTACAAGGGATACTGTCAATGGTTTCTTCTGGCATCAGTTTTATATTTTCAACATTCTTGTCACCTATTGATCCCCTGAGGAAAGTACCTACCGATGTACCCATTATTTTCATACCGTTGTATCTTGGGTCAAACCTGTTAAGTCGTGATACATATTCGGTTCTTACAGAACCTCTGGGAACTATAAGCCCATTCTCATCTAATCCGTCAAGACGGAGAAGGTCAAGTTTCTCGCCATTATATGCCCACTGCCAGTCCTGAGGGTACCATTTTCCGTTGGGCAGACGATTATATGAGCTTTCATTGCATCGCACTTTTGAACCGCTGAAAGAAAATGTAATGTTTAATTTTTCGTAATTGCGAATAATTGTTTTAGTATCCGTATCTGCCGAAGCAATATGCTCCTGGTCAAGTTCAAGGGCTCTTGAGCTCATTGAATCCACACGGGTATATTCATATACAAGATTCCCGTTTCCACTCGTAATCATCATATCGCCAATATCAGCTCCATCGATTATTGCCTTCAATTCCAAAGACTCTTGAGCGAAAACAGGATTAAAACCGCATAACAAAAATATTAAAGGTAAAAATACTCGTCTTATATATATTGTCATAGAATATAACCTCCTGTAATTTATTAATATAATTATTAACATCCATTATCCATTGTATAGTAACCTGGGCAGCTGCATAGAATTGACCAACAATCATTTACGCAGCTTCCAATGATTCCGCTACATTTATCGGCATCATAATGTGTGCATCCTGATGGACATGAATGTGAATTATTGCTGCATGTACCACCACTGCAACCTCCAATAGTCATGGACATATCTTCCATGGAGATCACTTGTATATTCTCTGTATTCAAAGTGTTTTCAATATATGAAAACTCTTTTTGATAGTTTGCATTTCCCTTCGACAAATAAACAATGTTATTTTCGGATAATAATGTCATGAAAAGAAAAATTAAAGGCAAAAGTATTAGTTTTGATACCCTCATAGTTCACTCCTTTTGAAAATCAGTTTTTTTAATTTTTATTTTTTTCATTCCAACGATATTTTGTGAAACATTTACTGCATTGATAAAAAGTACTTGAGAAGATTTCGGATCAGGAAATATTGTGATATTTTTTTTGCCGCTTTCCTCCGAGAGTTTCTTTAAAAATCCCTCCAGATTTTCAGGAGCCACTCTGATCCCATCAACTTCATACTCACCACTGGAATCAATTTTTATTGCGATAGTATTCGAATTCTCTAAAGCAATATCTATAACTGTGCTTTGTTCTTCATTATAGACTTCATTACCAATAATTTTCCTAGGCGAATAATCACATGACAACGATATGCTGATCAATGAAACGATTATCAATATTCCGGTGGTAATGATATCGAGAGGTTTATAAAATTTATACCGTTTATTCGCGATTCTGATAATTCTTTTCGCCAGAGAACTCTTCCGTTCTGAAAAGCCAATATCAACAACTCCCCAGATCGGTTCATACACTATCCCCTCTATAACATTGAGAATACTTTGTGAATATCGTTTACGCTTATTTTCAATACTTCTTATTGTGAGGTCATCGCATATCTCTTCACGTGTTTCACGGATCTTCCAGTTCGCAAACCATACCAGCGGATGAAAGAAATACACAATCTGGGCCGCAATTTGAATCCAGTTCATGATCAGATCATGACGTTGTATATGAACAAGCTCGTGAATCACTAGAGGTTCAATCTCTTTAATCGACCAGTCCTCAATGACTCTATATGGCAGAAGAATTTTAGGATAAAAGACACCGGTCACTGTTGGTCCCATTGGCATGGTGCTGTGCATGGTATAGATTTCACAGTTCTGCTTTATTCCCAATTCCCTGCATTTTCTCAGAAAGAGTTCCCGTATATCACGTCGGCTGACAACCGGAAAACTTTTTACAAGTTTACGAACATGCAATGTCCAGATAATTGTCCCTGAGCCAAGAAGCAGCATTATCCCAAGCCATGTGAAAACAACAATGTCATTTACATTCAATGAGACAGGTTTATTTTTATCAAAGTCCAGCTTTTCGATTTTTTGTACCATTGATGATTTAAAAGGCATGGTAGTTTTATTTATGACTTCTGAAAAACGATTGTTTCTGGTGATTTCGGTGATTTTCATCTCCATGGGGGAGCGTAAATATTGGCTGACACCAGTTGGCATTGATATATTGAATGGAAGAATTAACCGCAAAACGACAATACTCCATAGCCAATAGTGAAAAATTGGCTGAATTTTTCTGAAAACCACAGAAAATATCCAGATTGCCATTATAAGGACAGAAACCTGCCAACTCAACATCCATACAATCCGGCTGGCCGAAACTATTGTCGAAATGATTGATTCTATGGCTCAGTCCTCCTCTTCAATTTCATTGATAATCTTTTTCAGTTCTTCGATTTCATGGGTATACTTTTTTTTCTTTAAAAGGTGAATAAAAACCGGCGCAATAGCATTACCAAAAACAGTCTGAGCAAAGCTTTCAATTGCTTTTGATGTCAATGTCGTTTCAGTAACCGTGGAAGAATAAAGCCAAATAGGACCAAACTTCTCTCGTACGAGATACCCTTTTTGGACTAATCTGTCGAGGGTTGTCTTTATCGTTTGGTATTGTATATTTCTTGTTTTTTTTATTTCCTCGAAGATTATTCGCGCGGTTGTTTTGCCTTTATCCCAACACGTTTTCATAACTGCCCATTCAAGTTCGCCAAGTAAACCGACACCTACTTTCATGATTGCTCCTATATTTATGTTTTAAGTTATATTATACAAAATACCATATTAAATTAACACTATTATGCATCCGCTTACAATCCAACTTTCAAACTTATTCAGTTCTTATTGTAAGTTTAAGTATTTCCATAAGATAGTATAAATCTTCTTCAGAAAGATCTTTAACAATTTCCATAACTCTATTTCTAAGGTTTTGCGTTTCAAATGATCGATCTTCGAAGTTTAGCGGGAAAAAATCATTATTCATCTGTACCATGAATATATCATTCCAAATTATTTAGTAACCAAGGCATATAAAGGAATTTCCAAAACCGGATCGTCTTTATCTGTCAGATAAACAGCTATTGTATCTCGAATCAAAGACTCTTTGTGCGGGGAGGTTAAAACGGCTTTTAACTGATACTTATGCCCCCCATCAATTGATACAACTTCAATTTTCACAAACGAAGATTTCGATTTTGCTGAAAGTTGTTTAATAGCATGCTTATCTGATGATAATGTTATCTCTTTAATAATTGTTGTATCCGGTTTTATCTCTCCAAAATAAAAAGCAGCAGGAAATGCTTTAACATTCCCGATTACTTTACCTGTAACGGGAACGGTAATTATAGACCGTTTTGAATCATTTGTATGAATTATGATTTTTTTCTCAAAATCACCAAGAACTTTACCACTTTCAATTATCAACTGCATCGGAATTGTTTTTGTACTCATATTTTCTTCAGGAAGATTCTTTACCCTGACACCTTCGGGTGTATCTACACTCATTACCTTTAAGGTACCATTACCTGAATCTATTATCTGGATTTCACGTTCGATAACCTCGCCAACTGTCATTTCCTCAACCAGAATTCTGTCAGGCACAACTTTTATACTTTGCTTAACATCAGCTGAAATTGTTAAAGTAACATACTTGTTATTAGGATCGTTGGTTTTTACAAATACTGTTTGCTTTACCTGTCCTTTTTTACCGTTTGTGTCAAACTCTACTTTAATTTCCCCCTTGTCGCCCGAAAGAATTCTATTTTTCGATGTAACAGCAACAGCACATGTACACGTTGAACGGGCATACACTTCCAAAGGTTCAGAACCGATATTTGTAAAAGAAAAAATATTCGAAAGTTTCTCACCTTCGTTCACCGTACTAAAATTATGGCTTGTTTGGGAAAATTTTACACATGGTTCTTTGAGAGGCACTGACAATGATTTCAACTGGGATTTCATCTGCTTCTTCAGTTTATCCGAAAAAACGAGAACTTCTCCATTCCATCGAGATTTAAAAACTTCTTTTGATTGCATATATGCCGGGGCCGGAGGATTCTGAATTAATACCTTGTTCCCTTTGAGTGCATGAAGAACAAGAAAATGGTTCCCGTCCACAAAAGCAATTGATGGCTCATTAATATTCGAAAGCTCTTCAATATTAATGCGTACCGGTACGACAGGAAGTCCTAATTTACATGCAGCGTTATAAAGTCCGAGCATTGTTGTTCCTGAATTTTCATTGTAGCTTGATAAATCACAGATTTTCTTGAGATCGCTCGTAATATTTTTCATTTCACAGATTTTCAGGAGACTTTTCGGCCCGCAGAGCGGATCAACTACTTTATCAGCAGCATACGCGTCAACTGCCATCAGGACAATAATAAACCATAATATTCTTATAAAATTAAATACCTGCAAAGGTGAAATCCTTTATGTTTTCGAAAATTAAATTTATTCCAGCTATTTTTGGCTTAATTTTCTCTCGATCGAAAGGAGAATCATTTTTGTATTCAGCGCTTCCGTCGAATTGAGCTCAGAGCTCAGTAAATTTGTACAAATAGCCTGAGCATTGTCAAATTTGTTATTTATAAAATAGTAACGGGCAAGAGCTATCTGAGCTTGTTTAGTGATTTCCTGGTTGACCGGCTCGCTAATGACCTTTTGAATCGCTATGAAGTCAACATCACTTCCCTTTGTTTTGCTCAATGCAAATGAAAGAAGCTCACACGATTTTGGATCGCCCGGATTTTGTTTTAAATATTCATGGAGTATGAGGGCTCCTTTGCCATTTTCCCTTTTTTGAAAACGTTCAAACAGTTCTTTCGACAACATCAATTCTCTCGCAAAATTGTATGAAAAATCATATGCCCATGTCGCTGCATAATCATCAGGACACTTCTTTGCAAAATCATTCAACTGAGTAATAGCTTCCGCATACCTTTCATCATGAAACTGAACTACACCCACTATAAGTTGTGCCCATAGCCTGTCTTGCAAGGGTTTGAGTTTTTCTTCAGCCATTTTCCAGTTGCTGTTTGCGATGTCCGAAAAGGCGGATATCAGAATGTTGTTAAAACCTATCTTATCGGGGGCATTGAGTCCTAACTCGACTTCCCACGCATTATTTTTAATACCTTTTACTGAAGCTTGTGATTTTTCCTGTACAACACCGGGCAAAGTCACAGCCTTAACAAAAACAACTCTGTTGTAGCGATCTGTCTTCCACCAGCTCGTTTTGTCAGGATCAAAAGACCATGAAAGAACACCCTCATTCTCATCATTGTTTTCTTCATGATCATCTTCAAGCACTCTGATATTTACCCCGAGACCACGTTGTGGCGTAATCTTGTTCAACTCCAGAACTTCAAGTGGAATTGCCACTTCAACTGAATAGCCCCTGTCGTTGAGTTTAAAGCCCCCTCGAATACCTCGGGCTTCCCAATAGTATGGCAGCTGTGAAATGTAAAGATATGGTACAACGCCTTCCAGGTATGAACTTCCATCATAATTGCCAATAACCCGAACCTGTCCGTCATTATTATCAAAATATGGTTTTGAAACATTGCTCAAATCACTGTCAAAACAGATTTCTACTGAGTCATCATTCCAACCTTCACCAAACGGGTGATTACCAAGAAATACTTTATCATCATTAACAATTACTCCAACATATACATAATCTTCATCTGCAAAGCATTTAAAAGAAGCCGAAAGATCATCTTTTTGTGGCAGAGGAAGGGATTGTGACAAGTTTTCATAATAGCCTAACGGTATCAGTTGCAAACTCACAACATCCCAGTCGGATAAATCCCCATCCACGTTAATCGAAGCCTTGCCATCAACAAATACGGTATTATAAAAATCTATACCATACCCGGCTCGGGGCATAAAACAAATACATGCCAGACACATAAAACCTATAATCTTTTTCATGTTCTCCCTCTTATTGTTATTCCAATAGAATCATGCGATTGCTTTCAATAAATGAACCCGATATTAATTGATAGAGGTAGATACCGCTCGAAACTTTCTGCCCGAACTCATTCCGTCCGTCCCATTGAATGGTATGTATTCCTGCTTCCTGTGATTCATTAAGTAACGTTTTAACTTTTTGGCCGAGTGAATTATAGATTACAAGCTTCGTCAATCTTGTTTCTGCAAGCGAATACGTGATAGTCGTAGATGGATTAAATGGATTGGGAAAGTTACCATAGAGAATATCTATGGGGTGAGGCGCTGAATTTTCATTTGAACTTACACCAATTTTAAGGTAATAACTCCATTGGTTATTATTACTATCGACTATAATAAAAGGAATCTCAGCTATGGAACCATCCGGAGCATGACTGATGTTGAAGTTCAATGTTATATTCCCACTCATTTTCTGCGGAATATTTATTTCATTTTTCAACACTGTTATCTTCAGCCATGAAGGAATCTTTTCCTCATTAACCTCCAATTTAAGGCCACTGAGATCATAATCCCATCCGTTCTTGATTGAAAAGGAAATCTCATTTCTACCTTCTTGTAAATTTATAATAGGTTGATCATCTGCATGGACAGATACAATCAATACACTACACATGATGGTCAGAAATAAAAAAACTCGCACACATGAATTCATATCTTTTCAACTCCTTATAAATGTTGAATTTAATTTATTAATATCAGAAATTCTACAAATTTTATTAGTTGAATACCATATAAGTAGCTACATCACCACATTGGTAACAAATCTACCACTTTAATATATATTGTCAAGCATTTTTATTATTTATCGTTTAAAATATTGAGGAAAAAATAAAAAATTTAAATGGGATGTTCCGGCGGCAGCAAAAAAGATAAACAGATATCTACCATGAGATTATGAAGGACATTCTATCAGATTCATGAAGGGAATCTTTTCGGGGAACACAGAGATACAAATGCAGCGGACTTTAAGGACCTAAAAAGGTATAAACAGTTCAGGCCAGATGTATGCTTTTATTCTTTTTGATTCTACTAATTAATGTACAATCAGATAGTACTACTGAAATTAATAAAAAGAAATAAGGAATAGTATAAAAAAACCACTTGCAAAACACCCTGCAAGCGGCAGATAATATTTGTTTTATTATGGCTGCCCCGCAAGGATTTGAACCTCGATAGGCTGATCCAGAGTCACATTTTAAGGGGATTCAATAAATAATCGTAAATCATTAATAAACAATCTAATGCTACATGGCCTCTGCACTTATAAAAATTATATCTAAGTTTACTATTCACACCATTGCCTTTATATTCTACCATTTCTAACACAAACTGACACAATAATAAAGATAACTATTTATTCTCTTATTCGAATTCATTTCGGTTCAGAAGTGAATCTCGGCGGAAAAGCGCCAACCCTTGTATTCCGGAACATAACGGCACCGTCCGTTCGTGCAGACAAGTCCACCTCGTGTCTCGCCATATCCTATTTCAAAAATCTGGCTCGAACGGAAACAATAACGAATTGTACCAATCAACCACAGCGTTTTATCATCATACTCGTACCCTTTCGTGACATATTCAGCATCGACTGCCGCTGTCAGGTAAGGCGATTTGCCTATCCCAAACGAAAAGTAACTGTTGGTAAAATACTGGTCGCCGTGAAGGGTTTCCTTAAATTTCTGATATTCTACCGTGCCCTGTAACGAATACAAGTCGGGCAGCTGAAAGATAAACCGGACGGGTATGATACACGACCTGTTTTCCTCCCTGACATCCGGTATATAGTAGTTGTAAATCCTCTCAAACGTATAGGCTAATCCACCAGTAATGGAACTGCCATTCGGGAAGTAGTGTTCAACTTCACCATATACCTGCCAGAACGGAGAATATTCGGGATCGAGCGACGGTATCCACGATAAATTCTTTTTTCTGCGTGAAAAATCCCCGAACTCATTCATATCATACCGGTAATGCTTTCCGGCAACGGATCCGTTAAGGTTGAGCGTAGTTTCAGGGTATAGTCTGTGATAGAGGTCGAACTGCATACCGACCTCATCATTGAAACTGACACTGTGTGTGCGTCGTGAAAGCAGCACCCAGCTGTGTTCTCTTACTACTGTGGGAGGATTCTGAAATGCGAGCATCCGGTGACGATACAGGGTGTAATCCCAATATTCAGGAGTTGTCAATCCGAATTTATAGTTTTTGAACTCAATGTTGACATTTGTGGAGGGCAGATTCATGTTGAGCGAAACATATACGCTGTTTTCACCCTCTGTGAAAAGACCTCTGTTTTCATGGGAGTTTGATGCCATACCGCCATACAACTTGAAATTGTCTGTTTCAATCTCCGACCATAACTCCGCTGTATTTACGTAAAATTTGTCCTTAACCTTATAATATCCGATTTTCTGGGTCAGGTCGCTCCGTATGAAACTGCCTCCGACAGCGTACCAATCGATGAGTTTTTTCCGTATCGAACCGCCGCGCAGGTTATAGGTTACGATATCCCTGAAATCCGGAATCATCTCATAATCCATGCTTCCGGCAAGTATATTTACCGTTGTGCGTTCGTTTTCATACAGCGCGTTTACGCCGGTAATTTCGCTGTCATGACCGATCATTTCCTCTTCGTATGCGTTTAAAACCAGACCCCTTGAAAAAAGGGCCGCGAACGTGCCTCCCCTGAGTTTCCATTGTCCCTTCCTGTATTCAAGATACCATTTTCTCAGTTTTCTATGTTCAAAACCAAATTCCGGTGGATTGTCATAATCATATCGTCCGCCGAGCAGAAAACGGTTCCAGTGAATATTAACAGCGATTTTTTCTTCAAGATATTTCTTGTCCTCATTTCTATAATTCATGATCTCGTTGCCAAAACCGTAGCGGAAATAGTTCGAGACGGATACGGAAGGCAGTGAAGCGAACGCACGAACCGGTATGATTGTAAAAAGAAGAAGCGTTATTATGTATTTCTCGATATTGTTCATTCTTTTCCTGTTTTCAGACAGCTTTCGATTTTTTTTCCATATTCGTCCAGATCACCGGGGACATATCCGGAATGCATCATGATCACTTCCCGCTTTTTATTGAGAATCACCGTAAAGGGAATCCCTGAAACGTTGAAGATTCTCAGTATTTCTTTACCGGGATCGGTACTGCATATAAAAGGGAAATTGTGAGTTTTAACATAGGATTTGACACGGTCTATGCTTCGCGGAGTATCGATTGTCACGGATACTATCGTAATGGAATCAAAAGGATACTCGGAATGTACCTTGCTGAGCGCATGCAGTTCTTCCTTGCACGGTTTGCACCACATTGCCCAGAATGTTATCAGTACCGGTCCTTTCTGAAGAAGGGAATCAACAGGCATGATTTCGTTTGTCAACGTTTTGAATGAGAAAGGTATGACAGGTGACCGGGCATACGATCGAGAATATGGCAGAACAAAAAAACAAAACGAGATAACGAATACCGTTGCAAACGATTTATACTTGTTCATCACTGTTTCTCCATGCTTTCACTTGATCAGCAGCATTTTCCCCGTGCCTATCGACGCACCCGCCTGTAGCCGGTAAAAATATATTCCGCTGGAAAATCCATGAGCATCCCAAATTATGGAATGCTTACCCGGTGGCCAGATACGGTCGGTCAGTGTCGTTACTTTTTCTCCAACAATGTTATAAACAGTCAGCACTATGTGTTTATCCTGTGTCAGAGTGAATGGAATCATCGTTGTAGTATTGAATGGATTCGGGAATGCCGGATGAATCTGAAAGGCGATTCGCTCGTCGATTTCGACTTCCGTTATCGTGTCTTCCATAATAGTACACTGTGCAGCCTGCTGCACTGGTCCCAGGCCGTTTTTTAAATCTTCATTGACGAATACCACAAGACGAGCGTAGTTTTCATTAATCGAATCATCGAGCGTGAACGAATAGTATTTCCGGATATTTGTCTGCGCCTGAATCGGATCGGTATTTAACCGTTCGCCATATGTTCCCGTAATCATCCGGCGAACGACATGCATATGGTAGTAAGGAGAAATCGTTTTATAGTCTTTTCCGGTGATATGCTGCTCATAATCAAGGCTGTCTTCGCAGACAACCACATTGATCCTGTACGCTCCCTTCATATCGGAAAGGGAAAGCATGTCAACGGTCACATCAGCATTTCGTGACGAGCCTGTATAATCGCATGAAATATGGATCGAAAGAGGAGCCGGCACCTGTGAGCGTTCGATGCATCGCTTTGTCCATTCCTGACGATTGACCAGGATGGAACTGCTTCCAGTGAATTGTGTCCTGTCGATCAATGCCTGAGGAAGCGCCGGACTTAACATATCGTCAAGCTGATCTCCTTCGGGTGTGCTCATTTCATCTTCAATGTGGTACGCAATGGAGATAACATTGCCCTGGCTGCGGATTATCTCTTCAAGTATATCGGTAGCATACGGGCACCACGTGCACCAGGTTGCGGTGAATTCTTCAAGGAGGACATTGCGGGAATTGTCCGGAAGTGGGGCGAGTTCTATCGATACGGCAGTTTCCTTTGCATTTGATACAATCCCTTTGGCAATCTCGGCAATATAGCCGGTTTTTTGAACCTGTATGGCAAATGGTTCGCCTGAGAGGGCTCCTTTCAGGATAACTTCAAACATTCCATCGACATCTGTCTCGGCTGTATATGAGGTATCATGTTCGACAGTGATCCGTGCCGACGATATCGCGTTTCCCGTTTGTGAATCAGTTACTTTTCCGGAAATGGTATGACTTTTATACAGTGTTATTTCGAGTGAATACGAGCCGAACGAATCCGTATCGGTAGTGGTTCTCTTTTTTGTCGATTCGGGAGTTCCGACACATATATAGTATATCCCGTCCTTACCAAGCGGATATTTTACGATTTTTTCAGCCATACCGCTGAAATAATTGTCGGCGCAGGTGAGTCTTGAATCGCCGTAATAGAGAGAAAAAGCAATGTCGAACTTTGTAATGGGATCGGATGAAATAGAAATGAAACTATCGCTTTCCCCGTAAAACGAATACCAGTCGGCATCTTCCCGGGTGTCGATCGTTGCCGTTTCGGATTTCCATACACCATCGGAAAAAGATATTTCGTATGCCGTTTCTCTCGAATCATTCGGTTCGTAGTTATCGCCCGAAACCGCTGTCCCGGCATGAAACAAAGCTATTAAAAACACCAGCGTATATATGAAAAACATGGTATACGACTCTGATTTCACGACAGATGCCTTTTCGATAAGGTTCATATCTCTTTACGGTCACTTCGCGGCTGAAAATCAACAACCGTCCATCCTGCAAAGACGAACGGTTGTTATTTCATACGTATCAATCTACTTTAACAACATCATGCGTGATGATGCGGTAAGTTCTCCCCCGAGCAGACGGCTTATATAGATGCCGGAAGATACGTTCCGGCCAAAATCATCGCGACCGTCCCATACGATTACATGCCTGCCGGGATTCTTCCGTTCGGAAACCAGCGTCCGTATCTTCTGTCCCGTAACTGAGAATATCGCAAGATCGACCAGCGTTTCCGACGGCAGCTCGAAATAGACGGTTGTCGACATATTGAACGGATTCGGATAATTGCCAACAATCGGGAATGTACCGGGAGTTGTTATATATGGTTCATCGACGACCGTTGGAATCCGGTAAGGATCGAACCGCGCGAAAACACCGTCTCTCATCACGCCAAAAACCATACCTTTATCACCTGCTGCCAGAAAGGACAAATTCGGGACATCTATGCCAGTGATATAGGTCATTCTACTTTCACCATTATAACAGTCAACTCCCATCTCATTTCTTATATAGAGATATCCTTCCGAATCACAGGTGATATCCATTATTTGCCGGTACTCATACGGTTCTTTCACCCATTTTGCACCGTCATATCTGAAAAGTTCATTATAGCTGACGGCCCAGGGTTCACCTTCGGGACCGAAAATGATTTTATTGATAGCCGTGGACGCTTTCGAATTATCCGGTATTCCCGTTTCCGTCCATTTTTCACCATCATAAACAGTAATACCACTTATTAATTCATCGGATATAAAAGTATACCAGGCTAACCAGATATGGCCGGAAGGATCAGCCGCAATAGTTGAAAGGACCCCATCGGGAATACCGTCGCTCTCACCCTGCAATTTCCAGACGGAACCATCAAAACGCACAAGGCCGTTCTTTGTCATACACCATACGATTCCATCGGAACCGACAGCGATTTGATTTATTATATTATTATCGGTCAGCATGTTTGAAGTAAAAGGTTTCCATGATGAATCATCATTTCGGTAAAGCTTTTCTTTTGTTGCTACCCATATTTTGTTATCGGATGAAACAGCGACAGACCTGGCATCGGTAAACGGGCTTACGATGTGTGACCACGATGTACCATCATACTGGTATAATCCTTCGTTTTCAGTTGCCAGTAGTAATGAACCATCGTGGTATAAGAGACCATATATATATAAGTTACGAGGTATGAATTCACTGTAGAAGTGATTTGTCCACTTTTTGCCGTCAAATTGCAGTATACCGGCATCTTTATCAGAAATCTGATTGTACGTCCCTGCCCATATAGTGCCGTCAGGAGCGAGTGTTAATGACTTCACCACTAATTTAGCGGTAACAGGATCGGGGTAGGAATACCAGGTTTCACCGTCGAACTTAAAAAGCGTTGAATTAGGATTATTACATTCAAAGTTCACAGGAACTAATGAAGCCCAGAGGTTCCCTGTATCATCCACGAGTAATGAGCCGGTGCCAAAATATTTAATTCCGTTGCTCTCCGGAATATAGTGGCTCCACGAGCCGTCTTTGTAATTAAATATACCATCATCCAGAGTACCTATCCAGATTGAACCATCCGATCCCTCCGCTATGCATTTAACACGATATTCAGGATTATCCTTGCTATAACTCAGTTTTTCCACGGATTCTCTGTCGTAGCAATATAATCCTATTTTAGTACCGATCCATATTCTGCCATCACTTCCGGCAAATATTGATTTTACCCGATCATCCGGGAGAAACTCAACATCCGGTACTTTGGAATATTTCTCTCCGTCAAAACGAATCAACCCGATCCCATGGCCCGCCATCCAGCATATCCCGTCAGGGTCATAACAAAATGGTACATAGTATTCTGCTCCAGGATATCTGATATCGGAATTGGGTTCTGAATATTGGATTTTTTTCCATGTACCGTTTTTAAACACGAACTGTTTTGTGGCAAGGCCAACTAAAACATCACCTGTAGTGCTCTTTTCAATTTCACCTGTATAATCAGAACCAGCATTAAAAATCTCATTATACTCCATTGTCGATGGATTTACCGTAAAAACTCTACGTTCCGAAGAACACCATAATTCGCCGTCTTTTACCACAATATCTTGTATTTTTTCAATTCTTATCGGGTATTGCGTCCACGTTCCCTGCGCCAGAGCTTGTGATACAGTTATAATCATGATCGCCATAAAAATCAGCCTTGAAGTTCTCATCTCTCTCTCCTTTGGTGGAAATTGTCTATGCCGATTGATGGATTTATTCCGGAATATCTCATGGTATTCATAAACCATAATCGAAAAGTTTTTTTTACCAATCATCTGAGAAGTGTCACTTTCCCATGAGCTATATGATTTCCGGCAGTAAGCCGGAACAGATACAGTCCATCAGCAAGCGTGATACCCTTTCTGTCGCGGCCGTCCCATACGATCCGGTGTGTCCCGGTACTCAAGGTTCGATCAACGGGAATATCGACGACTCTTCCCAGCACATCATACATTACAAGGCTGACATGCGATTCCGAGGGAAGAGTAAACTCGATCGTTGTTACGGGATTGAAAGGATTAGGATAGGGTGCGTGCACCCGGAACGTATCCGGGGTCAATTCATCGACCCTGGTCACGATGTTCTCGACGAGAACCAGCTCCTCGGCCTGGCACACCGGTCCCACGATTCCTTCGCTGACAAATACAACGATGCGGATTTTCTCAGGTTTGAATTTGCTTTGCAGTGTGTATGCATAATTCCTGTGAATATCGGTTCCCTCCGCGAGTACAGAATCGTTAAGCCGTTCGCCGTCTGTTCCCGTTATAAAGTCGCGCACGGTATGCATGTGGTAGAATGGATCGGCTCCCCCTTGCTGCGGATATTTAAGGCTGTCCTCAGCAACAACGATATGGAGATAACAATTCGCATCGATTGTCTCAAGGGTATGAAGAGCGACATCGAGATCGATCAGTCTTGATTCAGGAGAATACGTATAACTCAGATCGATTGTCATTCGGGGCGGAATCAATAACCTCTCCTCAATTTTTTGAGCACAGTTGTTCATTCTCGCAACAAGGGAATTAAGGTCTTTATAAACAGTCCTGTCCACAGCAAAACCTGGAAATGCGTCAGTAAATCTGAAAATAACCACCTCGATATCTTCTGTGGCCATCTGATCATTGAAATGATACGCCAGCATAAAGATATTACTATGCGTTCTTACATACCTTTCAACAGTCAATATATCTACTGTGCAATTTCTACACCATGAACCCGTGAATGCTTCCACAAGTACGTTACGTTGAGGATTTACACCGTTCTGATAATCATGATTTTCGCCGGAAACCGGCAAGGACAGACACGCAAAAACGAGGAGAATAACTAATAAGAGCAGAAATTCCATTTTCAGATTTTTTTTCACGGCAGATACCTCCTTTTTTCATTATACATTTTATGGCCCGGAATTCTTTTCAATGTTTAAATCCAGGTTATTCATTCTCTATACCACTCGTACGTTCTTTACCGGGGCTGCGAAACAACAGTTCAATTTCTTCGTATTCGTCTTTGCTGACCAAGTAATTGTCGCCCGTCAACGAATCTGAATCTCGAAATACGTGTCTCCAGAATTCAACAAGATTGCTAAAGAATGATTTTTCACTATGTACGTTCATACGGAACAAGCTGACTCTCCATTCTTTCATGAGGTGATAAAGCCTCTTTAAAGATGATTGAATGGAACTTTTTTAATCCTTATAATAGTTTCTTTTGAAATGATCAATATTGATCACTTTGGGGCGTATTTAATACCGATTACATACAATTTCACCACTTTGATGAAACATTACAGCGATTTGTTACATCGAATCCTGAGAATGATGTATGAAGCCTGTTTTCTGCCGAATTATAAAATCATGATATTATTGCATGCAAACAGCAAGACTGCCATAAGAACATAAAAAACAATATATATTTGTTTTTTATGACTATATTGCCACACGGTTGTGATTATCTTTGAATAACGTATCCATAAGCTTCGGATTGAGTTTGATTTTGCGGTGACGATGTGTTACGGAGTAGTGTCTCACTTTCGTTACCATATTATCTTCCGATGCTTTTGCAATATCCAGCCGTTCCTCCATTTCTGTCACAACTTTGCGGATTACCTTATCCCGTTTCCCTATCCAGAGACGGTACACGATTGTATAATCCGGTGTCCAGCGAGTCGAGGTAGTGAATGTCCCCGCCCGCATGTTTATCTCAAAAATGTCAGATTCAACACCATCGATTCTGTCGGAACTGAGGTACCGAACACTGATGAGATCTTCATTCAGTTGTTTGAGCGGTTCCCTGCATAGCATCAGCTGGTGCACAAAACCGCCACTAGGCTGGTTTGTCAGCGAGCTGATTGTAAATACGCTGAGTTCGCCGGGAGCTTTCTTTTCCAGGAACTCTTCTGAATTCTCGCGATTTACCCTCATTTTACTTCCATCACATGATATTATACATTTATCTCCGTTTTCAATCCTTGTATAACTCTGATACATAAAATTTGGATTTTTAAATGCGAATTCAATCTTTGTATTCTGGATTCCCATAACAGCGTTAACTTCTGTGACATCGGAATAACTGGATAGATTTGAATACAGTTTAATGGTTTCCAGCAGTTTTTCGGGAATTTTCGTAATATCCAGCATGACGTCCGTTGTCGTCGACTCGCCGGATTTTACCGTTAAGGCAATTTCATGCCCTTTATCATGATAGCGTGGTTTCAAGACATATTGACCTTCCGGTAACTGCATCCCAAACTTTCCATCAGAATCACTCATGGTCCAGGTAATTGGTTTCCCCTGCCGGTAAACATCGATAATCTGTTTGAAAATCCCCTGACCGGTTTGAGAATTGACCACGGTGCCGGTGACAGAACCAAAATTGTTGTTGTCTCTTAAAAGGACTATATCTCCTATCAGATATGTATTTGCAACTTTCAAATATCCGGAGGGTCCCCAACATCCCCATGCCGAGAATTCATCTTCATGATCCCTGTCGACAACGGCAACATCGAAGCCGATGGTTTTACCCGGTATAAGCTGTGTTTTGTTATCCGGGTATTTATCAAAGACCTCCAGTTCCCACTCATATACGGTGACATCGCCAGTCCTGGAGCTGACCGCGTGCGTTTTTGTCTTTGTAATATCACCCATAACAAGAATCGGGTTCCTCGATATGTCGGTATTCGGTACATTTTTATTATAGATTATTCCTGAAGCGGTCATTACATACTGTAAAACAGGCAATTCATTTGCAGTCAAGGTTTCATTCATGGATATTATCGAGTTCTTTTTCTTACCCGAAAGATAGATTTCACATGCATCGGGATAGTCGAATAACGAAAGGGTGGCATGTTCACTGAATGAAAACATGATATCGTCTCGAACGATGACAGCCAGGTAGAGCAGGTTTTTATCGGGATTGTAGCCAACCATGAAATGTGGGCTCAGGTCACTGCTTTTACTCAAATCTTCGTAATCAATATCAGTAGGGCCATATGTTTTGCCATAATTCAGAATCGGATACCGTGTCATGTTTGGGGGCCAATCTTCAAGTCGACCGTCAATTGTTATTCCATAAAGGGGGACAGCATAAGCCGTTGCATTATACTGGATTTGATTTCTCACACCAATGTTTTCCGAAATCAGAAATCTCGACATTAAATTGTTAGAGTTGATCAATGTTTTTAACGATTCTGACAGTGGGATTGCGGCAGTGACGATATATGATGAGATCAGCAGGGCGAAAAAGGCAGTTATTGCAAATATTGAATATTTTCTTTGATGGTGTTTGTGCTCAAGGAGCAGAGAAATAATCCTTTTATAAAACATACTTTTCGGGAAACCAAGATTTGCTGCGACATTTAAACTAAATGATTGATTTCTGGCATTTTCCATGATTTTAATCAACAACGACGCGTATGAGATGGGGTTTTCCTGTATATCGAGAACCGAATCATCGCAAGACTTCTCTGCCAACAATAAAAGTTGCCATGCAACAATCCAGATGACTGGATGGAAAAAGAAGAATGCTCTGATTATCGAGACAATCAGGAAAACAAGTTGATCCTTTCTCTTTATATGAGTAATCTCATGGAGAAACATCAAATACATATCAGACCTTGAGAAATTCCACTTTTCACTTTTTGGTATAACGATAACAGGTTTTATAATGCCAAAAACCATGGGAGATACGATGTCTTCGTTCTCAACAACCCTGAAAGACTGGTTGCATTTTATTTTTGAAGATGCCTCCTGTACTATATGATTGGTTTCCGGATCAAGATCATATGTACTGGAATCTGCCAAGGCCCTTAAAGCCACCCATTTGGCCGTTATTCTTTTAAGAAACAATATCAGAACTGCCATATATATTAACAGTACGAACATCCATGGGTGAGACAGTATAATTCTGCCATATGTGAGGCTGTTTGATTTCGATAGAGTGGTATTTTTGTAAACAGGATTGATCTGGCGGGTTGATTCGCCGATAACAAGAGGGTTTTCAGTTACTGTTGGCTGAATAATCCGGTCAAAAACCACAGACTGGGGAAAATATGTGGGTATCACGGGTATTCTTATATATGGCACCCCTATATCTATGACGGTTTTCGAAACTAAAGGAATAAGGGGTATCGCGCACAGAGATACAAACAGTATTCTCTGCTTTATTGAAGAGCTTAACCTCCGAAACAATATAAAAACAAGAAGTACGGCTCCAAAAAACAGAGTAGACTGCCAAAAAAACGACACCAGATATCGGAATATTAAAAAACCAAGCCTGTTAAAAGTATTCACTATCTCAAATAAAGTCACTTGTCCCGATCCTTCTTATAATTCTCAAGTAGACGTTTTATTTCTTTGAATTCATCATCACTTGCATGGAAACTGTCAAGAAACGCAGCAATCATTATTATACCGGAATCACCAAATACCCGTTTTCTGAGATCAATAAGAATATCTTTGAATGCCTGTTGTTTCTTTACGTTTGGATTATAAACGTAACTTCTTCCTTCTTTCCTTCGGGTTATGTGGCCTTTACGGCAAAGAATTGAAAGAATTCTCCTTGTTCCTCCGTTAGTCAGTACACGTCCATTCTCTTTTAAGATTCTCCTGATATCCTCAGGTGATTGTTCGCCGTGATCCCACAGTATCTGCATGAATTCCATTTCTACTTTTGTAAAATGTTGAAAGTTTTTATTATTCATAATTATTTTCTCCGAATGAACTGATCATATTTGATCAATTGAGTGTATATTACTTTCTTGATTGCTAAAAGTCAAGGAAAATCTGCTCAAAATTGATCAATTGATAAACAGCTTATAGAATCAATACCTTATAGTCATTTCTTCAATGTTATAAAATCCCATCTTATTCGCTTATTACTTAAAGTTTTTGCATTGTTTCATCACAAAATCGATATCCTGCGGATTATGTTGAAATAAATTCAGTTTTTCTTTATTATAGGTATTTTGTGTAGTAAGTTGGCATTTGATATTTTAGATAAATTCATTAATAATAAATTATTGTGAAAAAAGGTCAAAGTGAACCATCGATATATCAGTCAAACGTCACACGAACGTCCGTTGACGTCCTTTCCGTAAACGATCATCCTGGGTAACCTATGTAACGAGCTTCAGAATTGACAAATACCCCTATTTCCGAGTAGTATTATAAGTAGTACCAGACGCATATAAAAACAAAAAACCACTCACATAATATCCTGTAAGTGGCTGGTAATACTCGTTTTATTATGGCTGCCCCGCAAGGATTTGAACCTCGATAGGCTGATCCAGAGTCAGCTGTCTTGCCATTGGACGACGGGGCAACCTTCAATTTTAATCGCGGGTAAAATAATTAAATCATCTTACCGAAGTCAAGTATTTCTATCAGTACTCCCGGTAAATTTCTGTTTTTTCATCAATGTGCAACCGGCTCGATTGTTCCGGCTCCACCGAGACATGCTGTCCAGAGAATGCCGTCCGAAAAGATCACCGACCGGACATAATTGGACGGCAGGCCATCTTCACGAGTGTATTTGTATGCCTTATCGTTTTCGATGCGTATGACACCATCACCGTTGGTACCGAGCCATAACCTGCCGGAAGGATCCGAAGCAATGGAGTAAATGCCCTTATCGGTATTCAAAAACCTGTTACCGTACACATCCCATATTCCCTTAGAGTATGTAACGATTTTCCCGCTCTCCGTACCGAAATAAACCGTGTCCCCTATCACCGCAATCGACCGTACATCAGGCCTATCCATACCGATCTCCGGGGTTCTGTCGGTTATCACATTATCCTTGAGCGAGACAATGCCGGCAGTGGTGCCGAACCAGATCGTACCCTCCGTATCTAGAGCGCACGACCAGATATCCTCGGACGGCAGACCGTGAATGGCACGATACCGATCCCAGTTTCCATGCGATAAACAGCTTATGCCGGTCGATGTTCCACACCAGTATCTGCCCTCGGAATCATAAATCCCGCACCGTATATCATCACCCGCCAGACCCTCGTTGCGGGTCTGGATGTTCCATCCCTGTTTATCCTTGAAAACCACGCCGTTTGTCGTATTGAACACCATGGAGCCATCCGGGCCGAATATAATACTCCGTACAGATGCCAGCGTTTCGGGTTTATCACCCATTATCTGACTCCAGGAACCGGAATTATAGACATTCAGACCGGTTTCCCATGTTCCGAGCCAGATTCTACCTTTGTCATCGGCCGTAACAGAAATACAGTTATATCCGAACGGGGTATTCGGGATTACATAATTTTCGATGGCAGAATTCTCGATGACACTCATGCCATATGAAGTACCGGCATAAACCAGATCATCCGTTACCGCAATCCCGCTCAGAACATCATTGGAAATCAGGCCGTCCGCCTCGTTATAATGCAGCCACTCACTTCCTTTGGCCGCATGAATCCCATTGGCCGTAAAATACCATAAACGTTCCTGTGTACCCTGAAGTTTACGGGCTTTGAACGTGCCGAGCCACAACATGGGCTTGAAGCCCTGCCAGCCAAAACCGTCCCACCGACACATCCCGGCCCATGATGCAGCCCAGATACTGTTGTCCCATGACTGAGCGATGGTGCTTGCCGCATCGGTTGTGAGGCCATTTTTCGAGCCGGTTCTGCGCCAGCCCTTGTCGGTTTTCGTGTATACACCTTTTTCAGCGGTGCCGACCCAGATGTTGCCGCCTTTATCGAAGAAAATACACTGGATATCGAGCCCCACAGGGCCTTCATTGTCTTTGAAGACCCTGAAACGTCCCCGCTCAAAGCTCGCCATGCCTTTTGTCGTTGCTGCCCATATTCCGCCTTTATTATCGAGGCTCAAGGCATTGACTTCGCCGGAAGGAAGTCCTTCCGATGTTCCATAGCATTTCCATGTTTTTCCGTCAAATACACCAACTCCCTGGATAGAGCTGACCCACAGCTTCTTCCCTTTGTCGATTATCACATCGGAAAGAATATTGGATGGCAGACCATCGGCGGTTGTTAAAAGGGTATATTCACCCGCGGATTTATCCCATTTGACAAGACCGCCTTTAGTAGCGCAATAAACCATATTACCATCAACGGCAAGCCCTGCAATATTGGACGGATCGGTATACTGGGTAATTTTCACCGGTGGTTTAACCTCCGAACACGAAAGCATAAACATTCCCAGAAGTACAATTACCCAGCATAACAGACTTTTTTGAGCAGTCACTCGTTTCCTCCCCTTTATTCCGGCTGAAAAACCCATAATACCTCCCGACCGGAAAAAACCAAGACATCACCTGTTATCGTAAACTCATCACGATATTCACTGACATGGCAATGCCGATAATAATGTTGTTACCCGGATTTATCTGTAAATACTTTTTCATCCTTTGTTATGTTCATGTATGGTCATGAGGATTATTCATGAGAAAACCACAAAGACACAAAAATATATCCGCGGAAATCCGTCAGACCCTTGGAAATCCGCGTTTCATTAAAGTTTTATGAACAGGTCGTGATAAATCCCGAAAATAATTATCGAATCTACAATTATAATATTTTTTTATCGGAATTGATAGCAAAAAAAAGTACACCACGATACCGGCGGTTATCCTGAGCTATTTTCTATCCACACAGGATTGGTAAAGCAGTATTTCCCCGATACTGTCTCACACTCGGCTCGGATATACCTGAATCCCTTTAAACTCTCATTTTTTTCAATCCGGGCATCGAGTCCCGGTGAGGATAAATCGGGAAGAGCCAGTATTCGTTCGCAGGATTCGCCAACAGTTCCTGCCATCAGACATCCCGATTTCAAATACCCGAATTCGGGAGAAGACCTGAAAACTGCCTGTATCATTCCCTCCGACCCGGAAAAACAATCGCCGATACCGGCAACGGTACCGCCGGATGAAACGGTAAGATGGATAAAGGGACCCTCGGTAACCTGTGCCCTGCCGTTACGGAGGGCTTCGATAATATGATCCTGCTGGCTCGAGGGGGCATACAGAACGGTTCGCACCGCACCAAAAGTATGAAAGCCGTCCTCACCGACCGCACAAAGAGGCAGAGTCGTACGGCGCCGCCGGTTCATATCGCCATGGGCATCGCTTCCGCCGAAGGCATACACTTTCCTGCCCATGAGCAGAAGCCTGATCCAAGCTTTCATGCCCTCATAAAAACCCTTGTCACGGATACCGTTATGAATCTGGAGCGCTGTCAGACCGGGCAGTTCAAGATCGGACTGTGTCCACACACCCCGCGAGAGTATAAGACGCTCGAGGAGAGAGTTATGTTCCAGGGGATGGGCGGCGCATGCGATCCCGTTCCATTCGCTGCACTCCCGGACAGCTTCCGAAACCGCCAGTTCCGTCTCATTATGGAGCCCGCGTTCCCCACTGTCACCCGATCCCCGGATGAACCGCTCGGAAACAAGCGCCAGCATATGGCAGTTCAGCCCCGCATATGTCCGGCAGGTGACTTCCTCGCCGGGAATCACCGTCAAGGTGGGCGAAAGAAGCTGTGTCTGCTTTTTCATCAACTGCCATTTAATCAAATCGGGGTCTTCGGTTGCATAATCATCATACCGGTCATCGAGATCATATGAATGGTCGGTTGCGGCCAACCAGTGAAGTCCCATGCAGTATGCGGCGAATGCCATCACTTCGAGCGGCGCCCCGAATTCCACCTGATCGGCGGTATAAAAGGTGTGACAGTGAATATCGCCATGAAACCAGCCGGTATCGCCCGGCAGCGGATACGGCGATACATACACGGTCAGCGGGCTGTGTGTGGTGCCGCTGTAATTATCGACATTCACATAGGAATGGCTTTTACCCCGTACGGCATGAACAGTTACGGAAATACTGACATTCCCCTGGTATTCGGGCATGATGTTAATAGAGTCCCACCATATCTGTTCATTGACCGTGATACCGCCATAGGGGAATTGGGCGACACGTTCCATACCGCTCTCATAAACCAGATGGACGGTCACCATTTCGATACGGACAGGGTATTTGTGGGCATCCCTGATAATGATGAATACCGGAACAGGGCGGCCACGGTCGATACGGGCCGGTGCATCGCACAGTATCTCCGGCCATTTTCTGAAAATCAGGCTCGGAACAAATCGCGGTCGATAATGAATCTCGGCATAGGTCAGCACTTCGTACACCCGTTACCAGACAAGGGTAATCATCACGAACACCATTATTACAGAAATGGGCTCTCATTCGGTTAATTATTGTTTGTAATATGGTACAAGTACTGTCATAAAGCAACCGGTCTCGAAAAAACACTTTCCGGGCGAGTGGATACTTGCGGTCGAATAAAGAATATGCTATTTTGTCATGTATTATAAAAATACAGCACCTTTAACTGCTAACACGGTGTAAACTTATTTCAGGATATACAGGACATGAATGAGACAAAGAATCCCGATGTCTGGATGAATGGCAGGTTTGTCGAATGGGACAGAGCCTGTGTGCATCCTTTCTGTCATGGTCTCCAGCGCGGCTCCGTACTCTTCGAAAGCATCGACTGCAATGAGGCGGTGAATGGCAGAGGAGCGATATTCAGGCTCGTCGAACATATGAACCGCTTTGAAAATTCAGCCCGGATCATCGGTATTCCGCTCGGTTACAGCCTCGGCGAACTGCAGCAGGCGGTGATCGATACGGTGCGTCACAGCGGAGAGAAAACCTGCACGATCAGACCGCTGGCGTTTTATGCCGATCCGGTCATGGATGTGTATCCCGGTGATTCCTCCGTGACCGTGGCAATCGGTCTGGGCGAGGCCCACGATCCTCCGGACTCTCTGAAAGTGACTATCGGCCGTTTACGGAAAATAGATGCTTCCTGCATGCCGGTTAAAGCAAAAGTCTCGGGTAATTATGTCAATCCCATGATCGCAAAATCGGAGGCCAGGCAGGCCGGCTACGATGATGCCCTCCTGCTCGACCGCGAG
This sequence comes from bacterium, assembly GCA_021372535.1. Taxonomy (NCBI): domain Bacteria; species bacterium. The sequence continues at coordinate 7,543 of JAJFUH010000107.1, read as the reverse complement.
GGTTTCGTTGCGGAAGGGACCACCTCGAATATATTCATCGTGGAGGACGGCTCCCTTGTCACTGCTCCTGAAGACACCATTCTTCTTGGTATTACCCGTGATACTATACTCAGAATCTCTGAAAACCTCGATATTCCCATCATTCAGGAAAAATTCGATGCCGACAGGCTGAAAAAAGCGGATGAGGTCATTCTCTGCAGCTCGGGAAAAGAAATCACTCCGATTATACAGGTTGATGACAATATTATCGGCGGCGGAAAAGCGGGAAAGATCACCATCAGGCTTCGTACACTCTACCGTGAGATCATCCGGGGATCAGTTCCCGAATTCGAGAAATGGCTCACCTATGTGTGAAAAGAGAACCGACCACCTCAAAACGTCAGCAGCAACATCATCAGTATCATGAAACTGAACCCCCGACAGCGAGACAGAATCGCGCTGGCAGGAGCGATGATTGCCACAGGACTCCTTCACAGCGCGGAGTTCGGGAATCTTCCGGTCGCGGACGACTGGGTGTTTGTCTATCCTCATACGTTTGCCCAGACGCTTGCATATCTTTTCAAATCGATAATTCCGCCGGAATGGCAATCCCTTTGGCTGCGACCGGTTCCCATGTTCTCGTTCTGGCTCGACAATATGCTCTGGTCCGGAACCGCATGGGGTCCACACCTGACCAACGTTGCCTTTCACGTGATCAATGTATATCTCATCTGGGCACTCGTCCGGTTTATGAAAACAGGGACGGTTGCCGCCGGGAAAGATGCGACAGGGGGGCTTCCCGCGTTTACCGCATGTTTAGTTTACGGGCTGCATCCGCTCGCCGTGGGTTCCGTGTCGTGGATAGCGGCGCGGTTTGATGTGATGAGTGTGACGTTCGGGCTTTACGGACTCCTGATATGGCTCCGGTGGGATGCCGGGCTTTATGGCCGTAAAGGTCTTGCGGGCGCACTTTTTATGATGCTGATCGGGCTTCTTTCAAAGGAACAGGGAATCGTTTTTATCATCGCATGCGCGCTTGCAGGAGTGGCAGGACTTATCCGGGTAAGAAAGCGTGGCCGCTATTTCTCCGGTCTCCTTGTGTTGTTAATCATGACAGGTTTATATGCCATATACCGGTACTGCATTTTCGGCAGCATGGGAGGATACCTGTACGCAAAGTACGGACCGAGTTTCAAGATTCCGGTTTATTACTTCTGTGCGGTCATGTTCCCTTTTCTCAACAGCATGCCCGGATCGGTCATCTCATGGACTTTAGTGGTATCCGTGATGGTCATGGTGATTGCGATCGTTATCATGTGGAATGACGCGGGCGATGAAAAAAACCGGATATCCCGCCTGTACTTCTTCATCGCGGCGGCAATTTTTATCGCAGGTCTCGCTACCACGGCTCCGAATGCATGGATGCCACTCGAAAAGGTCATGAGGCACCTCGAAGCGAGATACGCTCTGATACCGATCGTGGGACTTGCTCTTTTTTCCGGTCTTTTCATACAGGCAGCCGTCCGGACACCACTCATGCACAGAGCCGTGCTTGCACTGATTTTCATGCTGGGTACAGCGGGAGCATGGAGATCGGATGTCCAGATACAGGCATGGAAGAAAGCGGGACTTATTGCCGACAACATCATTCGTCAGACTCTCGACATCGCTCCCGATCCCCCACCGGACAGTCATCTTATTTTCGTCGACATCCCGAGAATCACCGATGAGTATGCGTACGTTTTCGGTATCGGGCTCGAAGAAGCGCTCAAATACAAATACGGCCGTACAGATATCACCGTTGTCCGTTATCCTAAAAATCGCGATGTGAGAACCGCACAACCGGAACGGGACTATATTTTCCAATATCACCCGCCGACCGGGAGGCTTGAAAAACTCGACATGGGAAAGATACCTATAAGACAATAATGTTTCGCGATTCTCGTTAAAATTTATCTAAGTTATCGGTACTTTTACAGTATGTAAAACCATAAACCATAAACTACAAACCAATCCTTTAATAGTATGAAAATGACCCCTCTGCAGAGAGACAGATTCGCCCTGGCCGGGGCTGTGACGGCTGTCGGCCTTGTTTACCTTGCATCCCTCAGGAATCTCCTGGTCGCGGACGACTGGGTATTTGTCTACCCTCACACGTTTGCCCAGACGCTTGCATATTTCTTCAAATCGATCATTCCGCCGGAATGGCAATCGCTCTGGCTGCGACCGGTACCCATGCTGTTATTCTGGCTCGACAGCAAGCTCTGGCCGGGTACGGCGTGGGGTCCTCATCTGACTAACGTGCTCATCCATGTCGTGAATGTGTATCTAATCTGGTCGATCATGCGGTTTATGAAATCCGGTACCTTCAATGGAAGTAAAACCGTGATCGGAGGAACTCCGGCTCTGGTCGCATGTCTGGTGTATGGGCTGCATCCGCTTTCCGTAGGATCCGTAACATGGGTCGGTGCACGGTTCGATGTCATGAGCGTCACATTCGGGCTTCTCGGACTTCTGCTCTGGCTCCGGCGGGAAACGGAATTATCCGGAAAGAAACACACCGTCGCCGCTCTGCTTGTCCTTGTAGCCGCTCTCTTATCGAAAGAACAGGGAATTGTCTTTATCATGGCGTGTTTTATTGTCAGTCTTTTCGGTTTTGTCCGTGAAAAGAAGCCCCGCAGGAATTATTCCGGTCTTGCTGCTCTGATTCTGCTTGTCGCGTTGTATACGATATACCGGCTATTCATTTTCAGTGGACTCGGAGGGTACCTGACCGCCCGTCACGGTCTCAGTTTCACAATCCCCTTTTATTTCCTGTCCGTGGTATTGTTTCCGTTCCTCAACATCATGCCCGGATGGACGTTATCGTGGACATTCGGAGCGTCGGCAGTGGTGCTGACGGCTGCGGCGGCATTGTTGTGGAAAACCGTACCGGAGGATAAACACCGTATGCCTCTTCTGTATCCGGTCATCGCTTTCACCATTTTTGCCACCGGGCTTGCAACAACCGCCCCTCATGTAGGAATGACCGTTGATCAGATTCTGGGGCATGCCGAATCGAGATTCGTCCTCATTCCTATTGTGGGACTGGCGCTCCTTTCCGGCCTTTTTGTACAGGCGTTCGTAAGGACCCGACTCATGCACAGGGCTCTGCTCGTCATCATCGTTTTCATGGGAATTGCGGGAGCATGGAGGTCCGATATCCAGATACAGGCATGGAGAAAAGGCGGACTCATAGCAGACAGTATCATATCACAGACCATCGCGCTCGCGCCCGATCCACTGCCGGGTAGCCGTCTCATTTTTATCGATATTCCCCGCAATACCGATGAATATACATACATTTTCGGCATCGGGCTTGCAGAGGCGCTCAAATACCGGTACGGAAGGACCGATATCACCGTCATCCGGTACCCCACCCGCCGTGACCTTGGGACTGCAAAACCCGAGCGAGACAACGTTTTTCAATATCATCTCTCAACGGGCATGCTCGAGAAGCTTACAGCGGTGAAAAAAGTGGATAAAAAATAAATACCGGTATTATTATGCCCGGATATTCTCCTGTATTTTACTTTACTTTTAATGTGAATGCTGTAATATTTCAGATATGAGGGGCGCGAATGAAAAATGCTTTTCGCCGTCATCATATACCAAGTTGCGTTCGGACAGGTTACATAGTTAAACGTAGTGATTCTAACAGATGCTGAAGCAAGTTCAGCATGACGGCGTTCAGGTTTTACACGATAAACAAAAAAACCAACACGGTGAGCCATGGAAATAAAAAAGTTTGGTTTCTTCTTTCTGCTGGGTATTATTCTGGCGCTTGCATTCAAATTCTATTCCTCGATATCCGGTTTCATACCGGCGATTGCAACCGCCTGTGTCCTTGCGCATCTGTTGAACCCCATTTACCTCTATTTTTTGAAAATAACCCGGAAGAGATCGATCTCCGCTTCGTTTGTTCTGAGCATTATTTTTCTGGTGGTGCTGGTTCCTCTTATTTTTCTTGCTTTTGCCATTCAGAAGCAGGTTCAGTATCTCCTGTCCCAGGAAGCAATCGAACAACTCCAGTACGCCCTCCAGAACTTTTATGACACGCTGTATCTCAATTACGGTATTCATCTTTCCTATAAATCCATTACGAATATATCGTCACGGCTCGTGACCGGTTTCCAGGAGACGGTCACTGCGTTCGGCCCGAAAATGATAGTGAGCATCACCAGACTTGTGTTATATGTGTTCGTAACATTTTTCCTTATGTTTTATCTGCTTAAAAACTCCACAGCAGTTGTCAACAGTTTTCGCGATTATTTCCCCTTAAGCTACAGAAATTGCGATATTCTTCTCAAGGAAATGGGTAAAGCGACCAAGACACTCATTCTGGGGCAGCTTCTTATCGCCGTCATGCAGGGTTCACTCGGGGCTATAGGGTTCCTCGTATTCGGTGTTCCGGGTGCATTTCTATGGGGATTCGCCATGATGATCACGTCCTTTATACCGTTTCTCGGGTCTGTTGTGGTCTGGCTGCCTGCATGTGTTGTCCTCCTTGTCAAGGAAGAGTTTTTTAAATGCATCGGCCTTTTCCTCTGGGGTATGCTCATCGTCGGAACATCCGACAATCTTATACGTCCCAAATTGACCAGCGCGCTTGGCAAGATCCACCCTGTTACCGTTCTTTTAGGCGTGTTCATCGGCATAAAGGAATGGGGATTCATCGGACTGGTTATCGGGCCGCTGTTTATCTCGGTGCTCATCATCCTCATCAAAATGTTCCGCGAAGAATACCTTTCCGAATAATCTCTTCGAATCACCGGTAACGATGTATTCTCCAATTTCCCTGATGATATTCAATAAACAGGTGTTTACTCTCACCCCCTGCCCCCTTTCCCGTAAACAGGAGAGGTGAACCACAGGAACAGTAAGATTCCTTTCTGCTCCCATACAGGGGAGAATGGCCGGAAATGAGAGCATGAGCACGGTTGAGACGGCTTTTTCAGGAGTCCGTGAGGGAATGGTCGGCTTGCGGGATACTGTTTTCATCGCTGCCGTTCCCGTTCCCATGATCCTCGATGACACGGTAAATCGTGATGACAATGAAAAGCAGAGCAATGACAAACGATGGGAGAGTGATATTGACGAGGCGGGAGTGATAGACAAAGCTATATACCGAAACGAGATACAATCCGAGGGGAAGGCCCAGTACAACCGGCAGCCCGACCTTCATCGTCGGAGCGAATAAAAAAACCATGCTCGATACAATACCGCTCAGAAGGGTAATTATAAAAATAACATTCCCCGTGGTAACATGCAGAAAATGCCCGCTGAGCAGTGTCGAAAGGGCAGTCGCATGAACCTCGACTCCCGGAACCGATCTGAAACCGGGTATCTGCTTGAGGTCACGGAGTTTTTCCGCACCCGATCCGATCAGGACTATCTTCCCGGTAAACATCCCGGGGGTGAAATCATTATTGAGCACATCAAGAAACGAAACGGTGGTAAAAGACGATCTCGTTCCGCTGTAATTGAGCCGCATGAAGCAGTGTCTGTCGGTGGGTATACGATTCTTTCCGAAAATGAGTCCATCCGGTCTGATAGCGACCTGCGAGGGATAAATGCCTTTAAGATACATCCACATCTGGAGAGAAGCCGACGGATACAGTCTCCGCCCGTATTTGATATAGAGGGGAATGTGCCTGAGAACACCATCGGGATCGGGCACATAATTGGTAAATCCCATGCCCTTGACAGAATTCATGAGCTCGCGGTAAGGCAGGAAGAATTGCTCGGCCTTGATGAACTGGTTTTTTGTAAGCGGCCCGGGTTCGAGAACGCTCGAGGAAAACTGCTGGTTGAGCACGGGATCGAGCGGCATCTGCCGTATGCTCGGAACATCGAGATTGAAATAGTATCCGGAAATTACATTGCCTGCATTCCGTACTGATTCCGCAAGGACATCATTATCGTGACGGAATCCGCCTTCCTTGAGAATAACATCGAGGAACACGAGCTCGGCGCCTTCCTGCTTCAGATTGGCGATAACCGTTCCGAAAAGCCTTCTCGGCCACAGCTCGAATCTGCCCAGGGCCTGTATGGAACGGTTGTCGATATCGATGATGACAATCCGTTCGGTTTCGAGGCCCTCTGTCCCATGGATTTTGAAGCGGCGTACAAAATGGCTGTCGTCGACGGCATTCTGCAGCCGTAGAAAAGGACGGTACACAACCGTCTGTGAAGCGGCATAAACCAGAAGCGCGACAAAGATACCGAATAAAACCGCTGAAATGATCTCCCTCACTCGATTCATCATATTCCCCGATATGATTTTTTCAAGGAGGATATATAATATAATGTGTCATCAGAATCAATATGCGTTTCCGTTCACAGCCGTCAGGTATGCTCGGTCTTGTTCGCGGCGATTCCGAGACCGGTTACGAAAACGATCACAACGATCCAGAGAAACAGCCGGAGCCAGTCAATCGGATACCCGTATGTCACCGGCAGAAACATGATCGACTGATGCGCCACGATCTGGGGCGGAAACACGCAGACAAAAACCAGCGCTATCACCCCGAACGCCAAAAAAATCTTCTGCCATATGTTCATAAGGTGAACCTCTTATCCCGATCTATTCACAAAAATTTAATAGAACGCGGATTTTCGCGGATCGGACGGATTTTCGCGGATTAATTATTTGTATCTTTTTTAGATGTGAACGATTAACAATTACTGAAGATAGTATAAATAATCTGTTATATCTATTTGGGTCTTTGTGTCTTCGTGGTAAAATATTCCCATGAATAATCCGGATTCATTCTACTCTTGAGTCGCGAATGATCGCCTTGCCGCTTTTTTATGGAATCTCTAACGGCTGAACTTCTTTATCAATCCTGTCTTCCATTTCATCCAGAGCGACATCCAGGTCATAATCCAGTTGCAAGCCAAGCCAGAACTGGGGCGACATGGTAAAGTATTTGGCTAATCTTAATGCGGTATCCGTAGTAATCCGCCGTTTGCCAAGAACAATTTCGTTAATTCGTCGAGCCGGAACTCTCATATCGAGCGCGATTCGATTCTGGCTAAGCCCCATTGGCTTCAAAAATTCTTCGAGGAGAATTTCGCCAGGGTGAATTGGTTCCATTTTTTTCACAGTCATTTTCAATGTACCCACTAATGCCCGAAATCAGCGGGACGTATTAATGCATCCGCCGGATTGATTTGTCAGATCAATATCTTCAGAATATGCTTTGCATGGCTCTCATCTATCTCCCTGTGCCTCGGAACAGCCTGCTTTTCCCTGTCTTTGGATTCATTTACAGGTCATGCCGCGTTCCAGGCCGGACAGATATACACCCGGCATCGGCTAATCGCCTGAGGAGTTCCTTTCTTTTCATACACCAACCACGATCTCTTTGCTTTCGTGGTCTTCAGGAACTTCATCCAGAACCAGGAGTTTATAGGCGTCGATAATGTTCTCTTCCAACTCCTTCTTCGTTTTCCCCTGGGTCATAACTTCCGGGTGGTCGATGAGCTTGCCAACCCAGAACTTCTCGCCTTTCCAGTAAAC
>JAJFUH010000106.1 GCA_021372535.1 bacterium | reverse complement strand
GTTTTCAAGGTTCTTTTTGTTGAGTGCAATCGCGGCGTTGTACTCGCGGAGTTCGGCACGGTAATTATTGACTCCGGTGTAGACCGAGAGCAGAATCAGTACCGTACAGAGCAGAAAAGTGAAAACGAATTTGGGGCTGTTGATGGTATCGAGAATTTCTTTCCTGATGATATCGGACAGCATGGCCGTTTCCTCCTCAGTCTGGTCAGGCAGCTGACTGTATGTATTCGAGATAGATTTTTTCCAGGTCCTCGCCCTTGAACTCCTCACGGCTTCTGACCATGACGAGCCGCCCTTTTTTCATGATACCCACATGATCGGCTATTTCACGGGCGCGGAAAATATCATGGGTGCTCATGAGAATGGACTTGCCCCCGTCACGGAGCTCCCTGAGGATTTCGATGAACTCAGCGGCAGCTTTCGGATCGAGACCGGAAGTCGGCTCGTCCAGAAGAATGTTCGGAGCATCTTTGATTATGGCGATGGTGATACCGAGTTTCTGGCGCATTCCCTTTGAGAACTTCTTGAGCCGCATCTCGAACGCATCGTCCTGCAGGCCGACCCTGCGCATGTATGAATAGTAGTCATCCTTCGTGAGGTTCCTCTTTCCCCCCAGCCGTGCGAAATAATCGAGGTTCTGGCGGGCGGTGAAATTGTCGTAGAGCATGACATTTTCGGAAACGAACGAAACATAATCCTTCGTTTCGAGTGGATGCCTGACCACATCGATACCGTTTATGAGAACCGAACCTTCGGTGGGCTCGATAAAGGAGAGAAACAGATTGATGGTTGTCGTTTTCCCGGCTCCGTTCGCCCCGAGCAGGCAGAAGATTTCACCTTCTCCGACTTCGAGATTCATGTGATCTAGGGCGAGTGTCCCATCCTCGTACCGCATGGTCAGATCGATTGCCTGTAACATGGTTTACTCCTTATGCAGTGTTTATACAACACTATTCGATTTTCCATGTATGATAATCAATGCACTGATACAGTATCAATATCTAATCTATGATGATTTCTGGAAACTATTTTGTTTGTTTTTCTGTCGTGCATAATTGTTCGTTACCTTCTATTAAACCATGATTCTATGAATATACTACAACTGTACCGGGACTTTTATTCATTCAGGTAGCTTATCGGGCATCTTCCGCCCAAAGCCGTTCAGGCTGAGTATGGTATGGTGTTTTTGTTCGTAAAATGTTCTAATCCATTTCCTTTTTACATATTATTCACTTGCTTAATTCTTATAAATATAAAATCTTTTAGAGGATTTTTTCATGGCGCTTTGATTTTTCTCAGATACCGTGTGACAGGTATATTGAACTGTCCTTTCAAAGTAGCTTTATCGAAAATAAGCATATTTAAATATTGATAAAGGATGGTGTATGAAGCGTAGAACCTTCTTTCTGTGCATTATAAGTGTTGTCTTTTTCCTCACAACCATATCAACATTCCGTGTTTCTTCCGTCTATGGGCGTGAAAACTACCCGGTGCGGTTTGAAGACACCGTTTTCATCACATCATCGGATGGTACGAAGCTGGCGACACAAATCGCCAGGCCCGACATCGCGGGGAAGGTTCCGGCGGTCATATACCGTTCCCCCTATGGTTCCGACTGGATGAAAAAAACGATGGAAGACTATGCCCGGCGTGGATATGCATGTGTATGTCAGGATACACGCGGGCGGTATGCTTCGGAGGGGTATTTCGATCCGTTCGTTCATGACATCTCCGATGGCGAGGCCACATTGAACTGGGTTCGTTCACAGCCGTGGTCGAACGGTGTTGTTGGTGCAGTCGGCCATTCGTACGTAGGATTCACCGCTCTCTATCTTACCGCAGGGAAGGCTGCGCCGCCTGTTGCCGTGGTTGCCCACAATCCTGTTGCGATACCCTCCGGCGGACTCTTTACCGGCGGAGCGATGAACCACCACTTCGACTATTACTGGGCGCTGCTTGTCGACGGGAAAACACAGGATCTGGATTACATGTACACACTCGACTGGAATCGTCTTTTCAGCCTTCTGCCGCTCCGGGATGCACACAGGGGTGTGAACAAGGAAATCGGGTATTACCGTACATGGCTCGAATGGGCCAACGGCTCGTTCGGGAAGGGCTTGCTCCCCGATCCTTCCATGATTTCGGGCGATAAGACCGCTTTTCTCCTCGTCGGCGGATGGTTCGACCTTTTCTGCAACGATGTTATCAGGCTTTACGGGCGGCTTAACAGCGCCGGTTCGCAAAAGCGGGTGAAGCTCATTATCGGGCCGTTCGATCACAGTCTCAGCCCTCCGCCGGAATGCGATATGGTGTTTGGCGACTGGTCATCGCTCGACATCTCGGCGATTATGAGTCAATGGATGGACCGGTGGGTACTCAAGGACGATAACGGTGTTGAAAAAGAGCCTTCGGTCAGGTATTTCCTTCTGGGCGAGAACCGCTGGGTGTCTTCGGATACCTGGCCGCCGTCGGATGTCCGCACGGAATCGTTCTATCTCCGGAGCGCGGGTTCGGCTAACACGTCTTCGGGCACGGGGCGCCTGGACGCGGAAAAACCGGTGGATGAACCGTACGACCGTTTTCAGTACGATCCCGGCAATCCCGTTCCCACCGTGGGGGGAATACTCTGCTGTCTCAGGCCGATGACCAAAGCCGGGCCGATGGATCAGGCCGAGGTGGAAACGAGGGCTGATGTTCTCGTTTATACAACCGGCGAGCTTACCGAAGATATCACGATTGCCGGTCCCGTCTTGCTGGAGCTCTATGCCGCAACGGGCGCCCGTGACACCGATTTCACCGGTAAGCTCGTCGATGTATTCCCTGATGGTAAAGCGCTGAACATCACGGACGGCATCATCAGGGCACGTTTCAGGGACGGCGGAGGCGAGCCGCGGTTTATAAAACCCGGCGCAGTCGGACTGTACCGTATCGAACTGGGCAATACCGCCAACACATTCCTGAAAGGGCACCGCATCAGGCTCGAAGTGGCGTCGTCGAACTTCCCCCGGTTCGACCGTAACCTCAATACCGGCGGCCCGATAGGAACGGAAGACGCATGGGTCACCGCGGAACAGACAGTATTTCATGACAAAGCTCGGCCTTCACGGCTTGTTCTGCCGGTCATGGGAAACCGGTGATTTATGGAACCCGAACTATTCTTAAAATTCAATAGACCACGGATAAACACGGATTTACACGGATTTGGTTTTTGTATCTTTTCCTTATTGAACGTGAACGATTTATAAACACTAATGACAATATAAATAATATATTATCTGAAATTTCATTTAGTGTATTAAATATACGAATGGGTATTTTACGTTATAGTGTCATTCCCGTGAAAACGGGAATCCATAATCACATGATCATGACACTGTAGTGGTAATACTGGATTCCCAATTCACTTCGTTCTTGGGAATGACAGTACTCATAATGTAAATCAACAATTATGAGTTAATTGAATAACCAGAATATATTATAGTTTTTGTGCCTTTGTGTCTTTATGGTTAAATAGTTTCAGATGAAACACCGGATAAAAGGATACGGTATGAGCGGTGAAAAAAACGGAATAGGTTTTATCGGCAGCGTTATTGTGGATGTCGTTTCGGAAATTCTCGAGCCGGGAAACCTCGTGTATTCGGACGGCGATACCTATCTTACGGGCGAGGATTACGAATCAGAGCATGTTCAGTACTCGACCGGCGGGATGTGCCTCAACAACAGCATCGACTGTAGAAAAATGGGGGCGCAGTATCCCCTGCGGGTTATCGGCAAGATAGGCGCCGACGACAATGGCAGGCGTATCCGCGATGCGCTCCGGAGCAACGATCTCTCCGAAGAATATCTCATCGAAACCCCCGATCATCCGACATCGGTCACCCATGTGCTCTATGTCAGGGATTCACAGGAGACGATCAACCGGACATTCCGCTATTTTTTCGGTGCAATGGGAAGCTTCGGTCCCGGGGATATTCATTTCGACATGCTGAAAGACCTCAAAATCGCCATGATGGGGTATGGTCTCCTCATGCCGCTCTTCGACAGGGTCGATCCCGACTACGGGAGCTGTTTCGGCCCCGTCCTCGAAAAAATACAGGAAATGGGCATCGTCACCTGCCTCGATTTCGTGACCCCGAAAAGAGAACGGTGGTGGAAATTCAAACGCTTCCGCAATACCCTCCGGTGGGTCGATATCCTGTCCATCGGAGAGGATCAGGCGGAGGGGATCACCGGATTTGCCGATGAACGACAGGCGGTGCGGTCGCTCGTGGATGAATACGGCGTGAGAATCGCTGTCGTTCACTGCGGCGCAAAGGGAACCAATTATCTCTACAGCCCGTCCACCGGTCTCATAACCCAGCGCATATTCGATGTTCCTCCCGAAGAATATGCCGGAAATACCGGCGCCGGCGACGCGTTCACCGCTGGTTTTCTCCACGGATTCCATAACGGGTGGGATTCTGCGAAGTGCCTGAAGTTCGCCACAGCTGCCGCTGCTGTAAGCCTCGGCAGTCTCACCACGACCGACGCAATGCGCCATGAGAACTACATTCTCGACTACATGGAAACGAGGCCGTTGAAACCTTAGCTGTGGGTGGTTAAACCGTTTTTTTCTTTTTTAACCCGAATCATTTGTGAAAAATATTTTACCACAAAGACACAAAAGCACAAAGAGACATAATAGTTTATTGATGCTGTCTTGAGTGGCAAGTAAACGTTGGCATTAAAATAAAATACAAATCCGCGAAAATCCGTGTTCTATTAAAATAGGTGAATAGATCGGGGTTGAATACGTTTTCGGAATTTCTTTGGATGGATTAAAGGAGAACCCGTATGGCCTATCTCGATGTCGCCATCATTGTTTTATACTTTGTTGTGGTCATTGGGCTTGGTTTCTGGTACCAGAAACGGGCGTCAAAGGACCTCGAATCCTATTTTCTGAGCGGGCGGAGCATGCACTGGCTTGCGCTCGCCATGTCCGGATCGGTGGCGACTTTCGATATCACCGGGACCATGTGGATTGTCTCGCTGCTGTTTATCATCGGAATGAAATCGATGTGGATTCACTGGATGTGGGGAGTCATGATGGGCGCATTTTTCATGGCCTATATGGGCAAATGGGTGAGGCGGTCCAATGTGCTGACAGCCGCTGAGTGGATGGTAACCCGTTTCGGCAGCGACCGCGGAGGGCTTGTTGCGAGAACATCCTATGCGCTCATGGCGGTGATTACGCTGTCGAGTTTCATCGGGTATGCATTCCAGGGCATCGGTAAGTTTGCTGCTGTCTATCTGCCTTTCGGGCCGCATACATGCGCCATTCTCATCATCGGAACGACCACGGTCTATGTTATCCTCGGCGGACTGTACAGCGTTGTGGTCACGCAGGTGATTCAGACGGTAATTCTTACCTTTGCGAGTATTCTGATCGCTGTGGTGGCGTATATCAAGCTGACCCCCGAGCTGCTCGGCCGTATTCCCGCCGACTGGGCTTCCCTGCTGCCCCGGTGGCGACTGGAAGAGCTTGCGGGAACAGGAAATGCAGGATATGAGCTTTTCGGCGCTCTCGTGATAGTCTGGGTCATAAAAGGGTTTCTGCTCAATGCCGGAGGACCGGCGCAGATGTATGATTTTCAACTGTTTCTTGCAACCCGGAATCATCGTGACGCATCTAAAGTTGGGGCCGCGTGGAGTTTCTTTCTCATTGTCCGCTGGGCCATGACCGCCGGAATCACGCTCCTTGCCCTGTCGGGCATTACCCAGGCATCCGATCCCGAACAGGTTATGCCCATCGTGCTCAGGAACTTCCTTCCTATCGGCCTCAGAGGTATCGTTATCGCCGGTCTCCTTGCGGCGTTCATGTCCACATTCAGCGCCACAGCAAACAGTGCGGCGTCGTTCATAGTTCGCGACCTCTTTCAGCCGTTTTTCAGGCCTTATGCCAGCGAACGTCAGCTTGTCATGTACAGCCGTCTCGCGACAGTCGCCGTGGTAATACTCGGTATCGCCATAGGTTTCCGTGCACAGTCGATTGCGCAGATATGGAACTGGATCATGATGGCTCTCGGCGCCGGGGTCATCATGCCCAATGTCCTCCGGTGGTACTGGTGGCGTATGACCGGGTGGGGCTATGCGGCGGGAACGATCGGCGGGATAGCGCTTTCGCTTGTGGCTCTCCTCGTGCCCGATTCCCCTATGTATGTGATCTTTCCTCCGATCTGTATCGGTTCGCTCATAGCGAGCATCGCAGGTTCGCTCTTGACACGTCCGGTCGATGAACGGATTCTTGTGGATTTCTACCGCACCGTAAGGCCGTTCGGACTGTGGGGGCCGGTTCGCGGGAAAGCGCATCTGTCTGTGGATGAACGGGGAATGAAATCGGAACGTGCATCGCTTGCCGTTATCAACACCTGCCTCGGAATGGTCGCCGTTTCGGGCTATTACCTGTTTCCCATGTATCTTGTCGGTCACTGGCATGGTTATGCGGCGCTTTGTCTCGGATTGGCGTGTGCGGCTACGGTGGCTCTGGCGTTTACATGGTATCCGTACCTTCCTTCGGCGGGACAGGTTGAGGTAAAGAAATAAACGTTTTATACCGATAATGAGAGTGGAGTGCGGCTCTTATATAATGGGGTAGCATATATAAAATACTTGCATTTATTTGAAAAACAGGTTATAAATATGCCATGAAAGAACGTGAACTGATTCAACTGTGGCTGAACTGGAAGAGAAACCGGGGCGATGAGTCGTTTTCCCAGAAAATCCTTGCCGAAAAAGCGGGAATAAGCCCTACATATCTCTCGAATATCATGACCGGGATGAGAAATCCGGGAACGAAAACGCTGGAAAAAATTGCCGGTGCTTTCGGTGTTACCATGGCTGAGTTCTATGGTGGTCCTCATCAATCTTCCATTTCCGCTTCGCCTGCTCGTAACAATATTCAGCCTGCTCCTGTGAAAACTTACGGATTTTCCCCCGGTTCTGCGAGGGCGGATGTTCAGGAGTCGAGAAGTGCGGTTTCCGTGGAAACCGATGATTCCGAATATCAAGCAGATGAACGGCAACCGGACGGTTCTTCGGAAGATTTTCAGGCATCCGGGGAAACGGATATCGATGAAGGTGTGCCTGAAAAAACAGGTTTGACACTCTCCGATACATCTCCCGATAAGCTGGAAAAACTCTTCGACTCGATGGGCGTTTCGCTTGCCGAGCTCTTTTCCGTACCCCCCGGGCAGGCCCCCGTGAATCGGGAGTCTCCTCCCCAGAAGATTGAAACACCCGAAAAAACCGTTCAGACAGAATCCCCGGGAAAGGATGAAAAAATACCGCTTCTGGCCGAGGTTCCAGCCGGTGAATGGTGGAAGTGGTTTGAGGAAAACGGCGAGAAGTCTTTTTCGACATATGTTCCGCGGTTCAACATTCAGGGCAGTTTTGTTTTTGCTGTCAGGGTCGATGACACCAGTATGGTTCCCGATTTGCATGACAGCGATCTGCTCATACTTAATCCCGAGGAAAAATTCACCAATATCGATGGCGGTATCGGTGTAACTATCCATAATAAACGGTTTCTGATACGGAAGGTCTATATTCATAAAGGTGAATACCTCCTTATGCCTTCGAATCCGGCCCATAAAAAAACAGTCGTTCCCATCGAAGGAACCCGTATTTTTAAAGTCGTTCTCTGGATACCATCCGCGCGGGGAAAGTTCTGACTGCCGGGTGCCGCGTTCGTGTAAAAAAACCATTGACATATGAGAAACATTCCGGCGTGACCGTGTTCGCAGGAGAGAAACAGCGGTTTCCCGATTGAATAATGCATGGAGGCATGGCATGAAAAAAGCATTTAAATGGAGAATCGGTCTGTGTTTATATTTTTCAACCATGATTATTGCAGCTGGCGGAGGATTGTCGATGGCAGAAACCGGTGATGTGGTGAAACTTCCCCAGCCGAGGTTTTCAGGCGCGGTTTCGGTGGAAAAGGCTCTTCATGAGAGACGGTCGGTGAGAGAATTCAAAAACGATCCGCTCACCCTCGATGAAGTATCGCAGCTTCTTTGGGCCGCACAGGGAATTACCGACGACAGCGGGCACCGTACGGCGCCTTCCGGCGGAGCGCTCTATCCGCTCGAGCTTTATGTGGTGGCCGGAAATGTAACCGGACTTTCCGCGGGGATATACCGGTATAACCCCCGAGGCCATGAGCTTGTGATGGTTATAAAGGGCGACAAGCGGGGGAATCTCAGCAGTGCGGCGCTCGAACAGCCAAGCGTGAAAAATGCGCCTGCTGTCTTTGTATTTTCAGTGGTGTATGAGCGGATAACCATCAAATATGGCGAACGGGGAAAACGGTATGCCATGATCGAGGTCGGTCATGCCGGACAGAACATCTATCTTGAGGCGGGAGCTCTCGGGCTCGGAACCGTGGCGGTCGGGGCTTTCCGCGATGAGGATGTGAAAAAAGTTTTGGAAATGGCGGATGACGAGCAGCCGCTCTATCTCATGCCTGTGGGAAGGAAATAGCCGGCGGGCAATTTCCGATACACTGAAAAAAACATGGTTAATCCACATGAAATCATGATAAATTTATACTGTATTATTTTCTGGCCTTCTCACATACGGTGCCGTTGTCCATTTCGATCCGGATCGGTTACCATGAAGACGATCATATGCAGAGTATTGCTTGTATGCATGGTTATCGGGTGTCTGGTATTGCTCTCCTGTAATAATCGATCATCCCAAACACAAGGAAGTGATACTATGGAAAAACTCACTGTTACCAGTACCGTCTTTTCAGCGGGCGGCTCGATTCCTTCACGGTATACGTGCGATGGCATGGATATTTCACCGCAGCTGGCCTGGAGCGACCCTCCTGATGGCACGAAGAGTTTTGCGCTCATATGCGACGATCCCGATGCGCCGGCGGGAACCTGGGTTCACTGGGTGATGTATAATATCCCGGCCGGTGTTCAGGAGCTTTCCGAAAAGATGCCGTCACAGGAAAAACTCGGCAGCGGGGCGCTTCAGGGAACGAATGATTTCCGGAGGATCGGGTACGGCGGCCCCTGTCCGCCGTCCGGGACGCACCGTTACTATTTCAAGGTTTATGCCCTCGATACCATGCTCGACCTCAAGCCGGGCGCCACGAAACAGCAGCTCCTCCGGGCAATGGAAGGACATATCCGCGCCCAGGGAGAGCTGATGGGCCGTTATTCACGGCAGCGGTAAGAAGATTATGTCTGCTTGATACAGACGGTTTTGCTGTTGTAGGGTTGCCGTGGTGACTGGTAGTAAAAAATTTCGTTGTCAGACTATAAGGGAGGATGTTCTATACAACATCCTCCCTTATATATAGTGTGCGTCCGGGTAAAGTAAAAATCTCTCGCAACGATACAGAATCGCATATGGTTATACCATATCATTGATTTTGGTATTTTTTTTAAACACGGTTCTGATTCTATCTGTCACGATAAACACAGCTATCGCGAAAATGCCGATTTTAGCATCCATAATCGTACGGTTATAAAGTATTCGTGATATTTCCGAAAAGGTGTGTTTTTCAAATACTTCTTCCAGGACGAGCATGACGATAGCATCATATACAAGCCATGTGCAGATACCCGAAAAAAGCGAACGGACTCGTGCCGCTGCGCTACGTAACCACCAGAGCCAGACAAGAGACTGGAAAAAGTTATTTGATGTAACTATTAAGAAAATAAGAATATTCTGGATTTTTTGAATAATGGGATGTTCTGAACCAACTCGTGTAAGACCTGCATGTACTAAAACGCTGGAAAAAGGATAGTATGCAAGGGCAGTAATAATTGCTAGAAGAACAATGATTCCCCATCGGACCCACGACTGCGTTCTGAAAAACCAGGGCTTTCGACCCTCATTAAGTGTCTGTCTCCAGAGAAAGAGAACATACCAGAAAAGGAAGATGGAGGCATACTCAATAATAATTATCGGAATCAATTCCGTCATTTTTGTAAGGTCGCTCTTCAGGTGCCAGCCTCTGTTATGGTATAGAGGATACAAATAGACAGTCAGAGCCACAAAAACGCAGAAATGCGCGGCAAGTGCAGCAGCCAGAACGGCTGAGATTCTCTGTATGATACCGGATGGGGGAGAGATAACGACATTTCCCCGTATTTCTTCTTCCATGTTGATATTCTCCCTTGAAATCTGCCCAAATCCACATTGAAATGTAATACATCTATTGTAAAAATAATATATACTATATTATTCCTGTAATCAAGAATCCGGTGAAAATCCCGCGTCCGCATATTCCCGAAATGCCTTTTCCCGGGGCGAGGTTTGAACTGAACCGAAACAGCAAGAAAAAAGTGTTTGAATCCTGTTTGTGACATGATATGTTTTTTATCATAATCGGTTTTTACTTTATATCCCGGTGCGTCTGTTTACGTGGATAATAATGAGTACATAACAGTTATCATGTTCCGGAGGCCTGTATGAGAACATCACTTACGGTGGTAGTGCTGGTTGCATTTTTCTGTTGTGTTTCATGTTCGAATAAAGAGCCGTCCTTACCATCGGGAACAATGGTAAAAACCCCGGAAACGGGGGACTGGCCGGTTCTTAAACGGTATGATCAGCAGAACAGCGCCCGTATCGCCATGCCGGTCGGCGGTATCGGCACGGGAACGGTATCCCTGGGCGGACGGGGTGATCTCCGCGACTGGGAGATCATGAATCGCCCATCGAAAGGATATATTCCGCAGCGCGGAACAACGGGGCCGTTTTTTGCCCTGTTCGTCGCCGATGAGAACGGTAACAGGCAAGCCCGTGTTCTCGAAGGGCCGCTCGATGTTTCGGCGTATGAGGGCAGCCACGGCAGTATTGTACCGAACCATGGACTGCCGCGTTTCCGGAACAGCTCCTTTGAAGCCGCATACCCGCTCGGTCAGGTGATGCTCTCTGACCCGGATATGCCTGTGGATGTCCGTATGAAAGTGTTCAATCCGCTTATCCCTGGAGAGGAGGATTTGAGCGGTATGCCGGTGGCGGTGATTCGCTTCGAGCTTTATAACACGAAGAGCAGCCCTATAACCGCGTCGGTATGCGGCAGCATGCCCAATTTCATCGGGATGGACGGATGGGAGACGACAAAGGACTGGAAAGGGAATCTCCAGGTGATCGGCGCAAAGGCGAATGTCAATACGTTCCGCACGGGGACGGATGTCCAGGGAATTTTCATGCGCTCCGAAGGAATCAGCACCAGGGTACCCCAGTGGGGGACGATAGCCTTGACCACGGGTGTCCGTGAGCATGTCAGTTACCGGACGTCGTGGCTGCCCGAACAGTGGGGTAAATCGCTCCTCGATTTCTGGGATGACTTCAGTGATGACGGTAAACTCGAAGAGCGCGGAACCACCGGTGAGAACACGCCCATGCTGTCGCTCGCCGTGGAAGTGGATGTCCCCCCGCACGAGAAGAGGGAAGTCACCTTCTATCTTACATGGAATTTCCCGAACCGGCCTTCATGGACGCCGGAAGGGAACGATAAGGATATCCTGCGTAATTATTACACCACCGTCTATTCAGATGCATGGGATACGGCGGAAAAAGAGGCGCCCCGTCTTCCCGGGCTGGAAGCGCGGACGGTGGAGTTTGTGCGCGCACTGTGCGGAAGCACCGTTCCCGATGTGGTGAAAGAGGCGGCGCTGTTCAACATCAGCACGCTCCGGACGCAGACCTGTTTCCGTACTGCGGACGGCCGGTTCTACGGCTGGGAAGGAAGCTGCGACCAGAAGGGGTGCTGCCATGGTTCGTGTACCCATGTCTGGAATTACGAGCAGGCGACGGCGTTCCTGTTCGGGAAGCTGGCGAAATCGATGCGCGAGGTCGAGTTCGGGCATGCCACCGATGAGAACGGGCTCATGAGCTTTCGTGTCAACCTCCCGCTCGAACGTGCGCAGGGGTGGGGAAAAGCGGCGGCGGATGGCCAGATGGGCTGCATCATGAAGATGTACCGCGACTGGCAGCTCTCCGGCGATGACGACATGCTCAGGGCATTGTGGCCGAAGGTGCGGAAAGCGCTCGAATTCTGCTGGATACCGGGGGGATGGGACGCCGACCGTGATGGTGTCATGGAAGGCTGCCAGCACAATACCATGGATGTGGAGTACTACGGCCCCAATCCGCAGATGGGACTGTGGTATCTCGGCGCGCTCCGGGCTGCTCAGGAGATGGCCCGCTATCTCGGAGACGAGGAATTTGCTGCCACGTGCGGGAATCTCTTTAATAGGGGAAGCGCATGGATAGATGCGAACCTCTACAACGGCGAATACTACGAGCATAAGATCGTGCCGCCGAAAAATGCATCGGACATCGCGAAAGCGCTTCTCGTTGGAATGGGCGCACAGGACCCGACCAATCCCGATTATCAGCTCGGCTCGGGGTGTCTCGTCGACCAGCTTGTCGGCCAGTACATGGCCCATGTCTGCAACCTCGGATATCTCGTCGAAAAGGGGCATGTTGACACGACACTGCGGAGTATCATGAAATACAATTACTGTAAGGAATTGAGCACCCATTTCAACTGCATGCGCTCGTTTGCGCTCGGGGACGAGTCGGCGCTTCTCATGGCGAGCTACCCGAAGGACCGTCCGGAAAATCCGTTTCCGTACTTTACCGAAGTCATGACAGGTTTTGAATATACAGCCGCTGTCGGTATGCTCTATGAGGGGCAGATTAAAAACGGGATTACCTGTATCGAGAATATTCGGCGACGGTATGACGGGAACAGACGAAGTCCGTTCGACGAGGCAGAGTGCGGCCACCACTATTCACGGGCGATGGCAAGCTGGGCGGGACTGCTCGCCCTTTCGGGATTCCACTGCTCCGCTGTCGAAAAGAGCATGACCTTTGCTTCTCAGGGGGGAACATTTTTTTGGTCGAACGGGTACGCATGGGGAACGTGTACCCTTACCCGCGGGAAAAATGGAATTACGGTCGATCTGGCTGTACTCCACGGGCAGACAGAACTGTCGCGGTTTATTCTGACCGGTTATGGCTCAAAACAGTTCGATACCGTCATGACAGTCAAAGAGGGAGAACCGCTCTCCTTTGTGCTTGCCTCACAGTGATAATCTGGTTACATTCCGGAGTGGCAAAGTGGCAAAGTGGCAAAGGGACAGAGAAACCAAGGGATAGAGATAAAAAACGGCAATTAAAATATCAGCGGATATTAACACTTTTTTAGGGAAAGGGGATGTTATGAAACGACTCTTGGGTATTGTGCTCCTCACATTTCTGTGTGCTTCAGTACTGTATGCCCAGGCCGATAAGGGGAAACCCGGCAGCGCCAATCCCTATGTACAATGGAAGAACGGTCTTCCGAAAGACCCCGGTTTTTTCCCCCTGACGGTCTGGCTGCAGGACCCTGAGGATGCGCAGGCATACAAAAAAGCCGGAATAAATGTCTTTGTCGGTCTCTGGCAGGGTCCCACGGAAGAACAGCTCGCCCAGCTCCGGGCAGCCGGTATGCCGGCCATATGTTCTCAGAACGATGTAGGGCTTAAATATAAAGATGATCCGATTATCGTAGGCTGGATGCACGGCGACGAGCCGGATAACGCCCAGCAGCCAATTATTGACGGCAAATGGAGTCCCCCGATCCTTCCGGAAAAAATAATCGCGGATTATAAGAAGATAATAGCTGCCGATCCCTCACGGCCGGTGTTCCTGAACATCGGTCAGGGTGTTGCGTGGAATAACTACATTGGCCGTGGAGTCCGTCGAAACCACCCCGAGGACTATGCGGAATATGTCAAGGGCGGCGATATCGTTTCGTTCGATATCTATCCCGTAGTGCACCGGAACCCTGAAATCCAGGGCAATCTCTGGTATGTCGCCCGTGGAGTGGACCGTCTCAGAACATGGACGAACAATCAGAAGATTGTCTGGAACTGCATCGAAACCACTCAGATATCGTCCGACACACGTCCCACTCCCCGTCAGGTGAAAGCGGAGGTGTGGATGTCGATTATTCATGGCTCCATGGGCATCGTTTACTTCGTCCATGCCTGGAAGCC
The DNA here is from genome assembly GCA_021372535.1 of bacterium. Taxonomy (NCBI): domain Bacteria; species bacterium. The sequence goes on along the minus strand of JAJFUH010000106.1, from coordinate 20,599 downwards.
GAAGGAAGATACACGGCGGCTCCTCAACGATCCCGAAATGCTTGCGGCGGTCACTGCGCTTAACGGAGAAATCCGCAACCTTGCGCCCGTGATCAACAGCCCGACATTCCATTTCGGCGCCGAAGTAACGTCCTCACAGCCCGGAGTACCGGTGGATGTGCTGGTTAAACGATACGAAGATGCTCTTTATGTGTTCGCCGTCTGTATGCGTGACAGCGGGACGAAAGCTTCTTTTTTTGTGAGCCTGCCCAACGGGGACGGGACGGCGGAGGTCATCGGCGAGGGACGCACCATACCGGTTACCAGCGGTGGTTTCGAGGATGATTTCAAGCCGTACGATGTCCATCTCTACCGGATAAAATAGCAGGACCACACTTGCTGAAATTAAAAGTTCGATTTACGATTGATAGAGGCTTGGCAATCCAAAATCGTAAATCGTAAATGCCATTGTTTCTTTTATACACAATCTACTGTTAAACAGTATCCCCATATATGATAAAGCCCCGTTTATCAATCGACAGAACGGGGCTTTATTGTTTCTTCGTGTCTGTATAGGAGACCCGAAAAGAGAGCTATTTCTTCTCGTGGAATTTACTGTACCGTGTTTCCTGCGCGTCGTGACGGTTCCCCAGATAGAGCCACTGCATGGGCTCTTCGGAATAATTGATCGAGCAGTGGGGCACCCTGAAATTGGGTGGGATGAGAAATGCCGTCCCGACTTCCTGCCAGAAGAGACGGTTTCCGAACAGGAGGAGACTCTTTCCCCTGAGCTGGCACCAGATTTCCTCGACACCGGGGCCGTGCATGTGCGGCTGCGCTATATCGAAGGCATCGACTGATACGACAGCTACACCCATGGGATTGGCAAACTTGACACCATCGACGATACCCCTGCCGATGTGCGCCCAGTGCATCCCGGCGCCGGGTGTATGGTCTTTATACGAGCCGGTTTTCATTTCTTTCAGCGGCTCGAATCCATCGGGGATATCTTCCATGATGATAATGCATTCGAGCGGTTCCTTGTCGCAGGTATTGAAAAACTGGTATTCAAGCCCGGCGGGAATAAAAACCCCCGTTCCCTCGGACAGTTCGGCGGTCTTGCCGCCAGCTTCTACCTTGCCGACACCGCCTGTTATGTAGAAAAACACCTGTTCCTTGTCATGCTTCGTTTTGGTCGTTCTGGAGTCGGCTTCGAGCGCCCCGTGGTTGTAAGCCTTGATATATTTGAGTACAGCGCCGATCCTGGGCGGATTTGTCGGGTCGCCGGGTGTCAGGTATGCCCGTTCGAAAAAGCCGCCGTGCCCGATGGTTATCTGTGAATTTCTCCAGTTGTTCATGTAGAGCCTGACATCGGTGTCGGTTTCGGGATAACGGTGATTGTAATCGTCGAGCTCGAAATACGAGGGTTTCTTGTCCTGACCGAACACGACATCCTGAGCGACAGCGAGCGATGAATACACTAAAAACATAACCGCGGTTAAAAGGAGCACTTTTTTCATCAACACCCTCCTTTGGAACAGGTTTGTGAAAGGTTTACGAATGAGTAATCGTGAAATTTCCGAAGTAAGTCTTTGCTAATATATTACCTGATGATGTATTTATCAATACATTCATTTCCGGAAGTTTTTATTCGGGTTCGCGGCTCGGGACTGTATGATTGCGCTTGCAATTATACCTCAAATCCGTTAAGTTCACGGCAGCGAAATGTCAGAGATATATGGTTGAAAGTTCTTCATTCATGTTATATGAATCACAATTACAGCTGTCAGTTGTCATAATGCGGATACTTTTAAGGACGGCGATTGACCGGTATATGCTTTTATAAGTGTTTAAATTAATTGATATTACAGAAAGTTGCCTATGAATACGAGCTATATTATCCGTCATCTCGGACTCGTTCCGCTTCCGGGCGAAGGCGGATATTTCAGGGAGACCTACCGGAGCAGTGAAACCATATCATCCGGGTGTCTTCCGCCGCGGTACGGCAGTGAGAAGGGATTGAGCACCGCCATCTATTATCTCATTACCGCCGAGGCATTTTCGGCGCTCCACCGCCTCCCGAGCGATGAGGTGTTTCATTTTTATGCCGGCGACCCGGTTACCATGCTCCAACTCTGCCCTGACGGAACCGGGAAGGAGCTTGTTCTCGGAAACGATCTGGAAAAGGGGCAGTATCCCCAGTGCATCGTTACGCGCGGAATATGGCAGGGAATGAGACTCGTCGACGGCGGTTCGTTCGCGCTCCTCGGAACCACGGTTGCTCCGGCGTTCGATGCCGGTGATCTGGAACTCGGTAACCGTGGTATGCTCATCGGCCGTTACCCTGATTATGAATATCTGATCAGACAGCTTACCAGTGAATAAACCTAACAATCAAGGAGGCACGGAATGAAAAAAATGTTCGCGGTTGTTCTGGTATCGGGATTTTTGATGGTTTGTGCTGCGGGTGTGTATGGAGCGCCCCATCCGATGGAACCCGAGCCGAGAGTTGTCAGCGCTCTCGAAGGGCAGATACCGGGAGATGCCGTCGTGCTCTTCGATGGCAAAAACCTCTCCGAGTGGACGTACATGGATGGCAAACCAGCTGGCTGGACTGTCGAGAACGGCGCGATGATCGTGAAGGGCGGTACTATCAAAACCAAACGGGAATTCGGCGACGTCCAGCTCCACATCGAGTTCGCCACTCCTGCCCCTGCGAAGGGTGAAGGCCAGGACCGTGGCAACAGCGGCGTGTATCTGAACGGCGTTTACGAGGTTCAGGTGCTCGATTCATACGGCAGTAAGACGTACGTCAATGGTCAGTGCGGCGCCGTATACGAGAATTTTCCCCCGCTCGTCAATGCAAGCCGTCCCGCCGGACAGTGGCAGACCTACGACATCATATTCCGCGCCCCGCGGTACAGCCAGGACGGGAATATCACCCAGAAAGCGAACATCACCGTCCTCCATAACGGCGTTCTCATTCAGGATCATGTTTACACATCATATACACTCGGCGGGGTCGAGGAGAACGACCGTGCGAAAGGCCCGATCATCCTCCAGGATCATAACCACCCGGTGAAATACCGTAATATCTGGATTCGCGAGCTCAAGTAAAAGCCCGGAACATACAATATACAGTCGCTCTGTCCCGTGACGCCGAAAGGGGACAGAGCGATTTTTTTTCTTACATGCGAAGGTGGTAACATGCCTGAAGTCTTCGTGTATTCCGGTTGAAACATCACTCGAGTTCATCGGCAAGCGTATCGAATGCTCCGAGAATGGTGCTGTCGATGTCCTTCCTCCATGGAGCGGGCATCGATTCAGAGAAAAAGATGGATTCCACCGCCTCGTAACCGCCCTCTTCGAGAACATCCGAATCGGGGATGTATGCAACGACACCGTTGGTATATCCGAGGGGCAGTGTTATCCCTGTCGTGAAATGCCGCTTGATCTTGAGCCCCATTCCGGTGAGAAGCTCGCCCGATACTCCGGCGAATCGCAGGTCGGGTGCAAGTTCCATGAGGGCAAGCGTGACATCGACAGTTTCCGGGATTTCTTCACCCCGTACGATTTTACCGAGCCACCAGTTTGCCCAGTAACGGCGGTGTTCCGGTTCTTTCCTGCCGTTGAAGCGACGGTATGTCCGCTCATCCCATCCTTTCGCAAGCGGGACCGGGACATGTTTAAGTGAGGATTTAAGCCTGATATCGAGCGGTACCAGCCCTCTGTCGATAATCCGTATGATATCCGAAGCGAGCTCTTTCCCGACGAGCGCGACATCATCATATGTCCCGCTCCTGAACTTTGTTTCTCCGGCAACCTGACGCGGTTTTATATCTCCGCCAATACCCTGCAGAAACAGCGCAGGGATTCCACCATAATACTCTTTCAGCGCACGGCGTGCCTCTCCGGGATATTCGGCGGAAACGAGGTAGTTGTCGTAACTCATGGTTGTCGGATGACAGGGTGCGCCGAAGACGAGTGCCCTGGGTGCTCCATCCGCATTCCTGATGAGCATGACCGGGCATGTCCGATCGATTTCCATGCGCGGATTTGGATAGTTTGCATATATCCCGAAATCCCCCGAAGCGGGTCCTTTGTAAAGCGAGGTGTTTGAAGCGCGCCGTGATATGCCGATGTGCGTTTCACCGAGTCCCCAGTATGCTACTGCCGGCTCTATGCTGTCGAGAGCCGCTGCGACCGCTTTCAGGATATTCTCCCCGAGAGAATCGAGATAATCCGGATCACCACGGTAAGGACAGAGCTCGTTCATCGACAGATCGAATTCGCTGATATCGGTGACCGGCCCGGCATGGGTATGGGAACAGTTTATGAGAATCTGTCGTGGTTTCAGCCCATACGAAGCTTCGAGCCTTTTCAGGAGGTAATCGATATGGTTCCGTGAAAGCGAAACGAGATCGAGGGCCACGATAACAGCTGTTTCCTCGTCCTTTTGCAGCGCCAGTGCTGTTGCGGTCAGTCTGTCGTGAATTCCTTCGGCCCGGTGATCACGGGCTGCGAAACCCGCCAGTGTGCAGTCAGGGGGAGGTGTTATGTCGGAGAGACCTGTACCGGCGAGCAGTTTACCGGTTTTGCATACGTTCATCGAAAGTCCTTTCCGTGAGTATTCCACAAACAGCCGTTTATATGGTTATCTGGTTATTCAATGAGCTCATAATCACTAATTTATCGTACGATTAGTGTCATTCCCGGGAACGAAGTGAATATGGAATAAAGTAATAACATTGCCCGGTCATGAACACTAAACGACGGATTCCCGTTTTCACGGGAATGACTCTCTATCGTTTAATAAAACATATCATACGCAAATTTTAGGAGTATCAGACATGCACATCATTACTGTTCCTCTGTTCTGAATTGCGGTCGTGTTCAGTGAGTTATCATAACTCCGACAATTACATGATAAAATCTCCCTGTTTCAACCGTATACTCCCGGCATAATACAGGGGAGCCATGAATACGAAGTAAACATAAAACGTGAAAGTGAGACAGACAAACAGTTTCATGCAATCCTCCTCCGGGTTTTATTACGGCAGTATACCGTAATGTAACATAATTTCCGGGATAAAGGAATCTTATGATTTTTCCGGTGAAGCTTTTTTAAGCGATTCAGACGGTTTTTTTATTCTGCGGGGCGTAAAGATTATCATCGGTACCTCGTGATTACTCTTGACTCTGTGGTGACTTTTCCTATTTTGTACAGGTATTCTCATTACGCAGTGTACAGGTATGGATTATTTCAACGAATATATTGTGGAAGTGTCTGCCATGAACTCGAAAGAACGTGTTCTGACCGCCCTGAACCATGAAGAACCCGACAGGGTTCCCGTTCACAATGATTTTACCCCCGAAGCGGCGGAAAAACTGTCACGGTACCTGAAGCTCGACAACGCAACAGCCGAAGCTTATTCCGGCAAGGTGTCCGAACTCCCCATTGTAATGGGCCATGACCTTCTCGTGGCGTGGCACGGCATCGCGACAAGTTATTATCAGCACGAGGAGAGCCCGGAATACACCTGCGAGTGGGGGATCGGGTGGCGATGGGTCGATATACCGAACGGACGATATACCGAGATTGTGAAACGCCCGCTTGCCGATGAAAGCAGCCTGAGCTCGTTCTCCTGTCCCGACCCGACGGAGGACTGGCGTTATGACTCTGCCCGTGAGCTGCTCAGCACGCATGGTTCGACCCACGCGATAGTCGGAGGAATGCCCTGCACCTTTTTCGAGGCCGCGTGGTACCTTCGGGGATACGAAGCCTTTCTCACCGACATGGTGGTCAATAAAGATTTTGCCCATGCACTCCTCGACAAACTGTATGAGTTTCAGCTTATCACCGGAACGACGCTGGCGAGGCTCGGCGTTGATATACTATGGCTCGGGGACGATTTCGGAACCCAGAACTCGCTCATCATGTCGCCTGTGACATGGAGGGAGTTTTTCAAGCCCCGGTATGCCAGGCTGATCGAGGCGTTCAGGGCTGTGCGTCCGGACATAAAAATTGCCTATCACAGCGACGGCAACATCGAACAGCTTTTACCCGAATACATCGAAGCCGGAGTCGATATTCTCAACGCGGTTCAGCCAAAGTCGATGGACCCGGCGCGGCTCAAGCGACGGTTCGGGGACAGGCTCTCGTTCTGGGGGACTGTCGATATCCAGGAGGTACTGCCGTTCGGGACGCCGGAGGATGTCCGCAATGAAGTGAAACTCCGAATCGAAACTGTCGGCCCCGGCGGAGGATTGATCATCGGCCCTTCGCATAATATCCAGCCCGATGTCTCGCTTGAAAACGTGCTGGCATTCTATGATGCTGTCAGGGAATACGGGACCTATCCGGTCGGGTAACTCAGGGTGTACGATTTATTCATAATTATAATAGAACGCGGATTTACGCAGATTTTTTTATAAATCTTTTTGATGTGAAAAATTAATAATTACAAGATATAGTATATACAATCTGTTATATCTATTTATGTCTTAGTGTCTTTGTGGTTGAATATTTTTATAAATAATCCTGCTGATAATAACATAAAATCGTAAGGTTGTATGTCCGGCATTCCGTACATACGGCATTCATACCACTGTGTGAGGTGAATATGACCAAACCCGCATCGTCAGGCCTTGTGGAACGGCTTGATGCAATGTACGAATTCGACCGTGAACCGGTGACCGAGAACAAGCTCCAGGGACCGGGAAACTTCATCGGTATGTACGCCGGAGAACATGTTGCAGGGACCGAATTTGTGATAGGCCCCCTCTTTGTTACGCATGGCGTCTCGGCGCCCGATCTTTTTGCTGGACTGCTGGTCGGAAATCTGCTCGCTGTCCTGAGCTGGGCTTTTCTCTGCGCACCCATCGCGGTGAGAACACGCCTGACGCTCTACTGGCTGCTCAGGAAAATCTGCGGACCGTACCTGACCTTTGTCTACAGCATTGTCAACGCGCTCATGTTCTGTTTTCTCGCTGGCGCCATGATCGCGGTTGCGGCAACCGCGGTCGGGCTTCCGTTCGGAATGCCCATGCCGGAGCTCGGCGACCGGTATCCGAACAGTGTAAGCTGGGTCATCGTGGTTCTGGCGGTCGGCGCGCTTGTAACCATGCTCGCCATTCTCGGATTCGAAAAGCTGTCCCACTTTGCGAAAGTCTGTTCGCCGTGGATGTTCCTCGTTTTTGTGGCAGCCGGAATCGCGGTGCTTCCAACGCTCGGCTGCACATCGGTCGGAGATTTCTGGCGGGTGGCGAACGAAAAAATCTGGACTGGCGTGCCGTTCGAGGGGCAGTCGAAATTTACATTCTGGCATATCATGTTTTTCGCGTGGTTCTGTAACATGGCCATGCATATCGGGATGGCGGACCTTTCCATCTTCCGCTATGCCCGGAAATGGCAGTACGGTTTCGCGAGCGCATTCGGGATGTACCTCGGGCACTTTACGGCGTGGATCGCATCGGGAATCCTCTGCGCCGCAGCAGCGGGCTCCGTTGCGCCGGGACCGATCGCATACCTCGGCGCCGGAGTCGCCGGAGTGGTCTGCGTGGTGATTGCCGGCTGGACGACAGCCAATCCCACCCTCTACCGTGCCGGACTTGCGCTCCAGGTTGCCACGCCGAACTGGAAACGGTGGAAAGTAACCCTCGCCGCGGGCGCGGTTACCACGCTTGCCGCGCTGTTTCCCGCGCTCGTCATGAGGCTTCTCGATTTTGTGGCGCTGTACGGTCTTCTGCTCATGCCTATGGGCGCGATAATATTTGCCGATTTTTGGATCCTGCCGCGGCTGGGTCTCAGAAGCAATTATGCGGAATGGTCCGGCTCCCTGTTGAGCTGGTCGGCGGCGATAACCTGGGTTGTTACCCTTGCCGTTGCGTTCAGCCTCGATGTCGAGATTTTTTTCAAAGGGCTCCCCGGCTGGTTCATCGCTGTCGCGCTGTATGTCATATTGAGCAAGTTCGAGCAGAAAAAAGCATAGAGATGTTCATAATCAAGGAAGGTGTCATATGATGCGTATGTTACAGGCTGTATCCGCTGTCGGACTCTGTCTGACCGTGATACCGGCGTTTCTTGTCTGGTACGGAGCCATATCATGGGTTCTCCATGTCCAGATGATGTTTGCCGGTATGGTGATGTGGTTCGGAACGGCTCCGTTCTGGATGAACCGGGAAAAATCCGTGTAGAATGCTGTCTTACAGTGGTGATTAAGATATAAATCCATAAAAAAATAATATGATATTCTTCTCCTGTGTTAGGCAGAAAGAAACTGATGACCTCTATGAGTATGATCTTTTTATTATTTCAAAGGTTTTATAAAGTGTTTCATGTTACCGGAAGGATTTGAATCGAACAATTCCACAAGGAAACGTATCATGAGAACATGGATGGTGTTTGCAGCGGCAGTCCTGATCGTCGGTCTGGGCTGCTCGGGGAAGAAGGTAACGGATATGAAAGTTATGAAACTGAGGTGCGAGTATCTTGAAAATCCTCTTGGCATCGATGTCGTTAAACCGAGACTGAGCTGGATTCTCGAATCTTCGCAGCGCGGGCAGATACAGAAGGCTTACCGGATTATCGTGGCATCGAGCCCGGATAGCCTGTTAAAGGACATCGGCGATCTCTGGGATACGGGCAAGATTGTGAGCGACCAGTCGACACAGGTTGAATACGGTGGAGTTCCACTTGGCTCTCGGATGCGCTGTTACTGGAAAGTGTGCGCATGGGATGTAAAAGATGTGCAGACCCCGTTCAGCGAACCGGCACTCTGGACCATGGGACTGCTCAACGAAAACGACTGGAAAGGAACCTGGATAGGGAAAAAGAATCCGGACAGGCAATCCAAAACCGGCGACCGTCCTGCCGGGCCTCCTGCGCCATTGTTCCGGACCTCGTTTACTGTTGAAAAACCGGTAAAACAGGCGACGGTGTACGCGACTGCCCGGGGTATCTTCGAGCTCTCTCTGAACGGCGCCCGGATCGGCAAAGACGTGTTTGCACCGGAATTCACGGATTATGCCATGCACATCCAGTACCGGACCTATGATGTTACGGCTATGGTCAGGGAAGGAAAGAATGCAGTCGGCGCCATGCTCGGTGACGGCTGGTACAGCGGGTATATCGCGTGGAGAAAGGATCGCGGTTATTTTGGTCTCCAGAACAGCCTGCTCGTTCAGCTCGAAATCGAATATGCCGACGGGACAACCGGAATAATAACGACCGATGACACGTGGCGCTGTTCGGACGGCCCCATCCTTGATGATGATATCCTGAACGGGGAGAATTATGACGCCCGGAAAGAGATACCGGGGTGGGACACCGCCGATTTCGACGACAGTTCCTGGAAACCGGTTATCACGGTCGAAAAGCCGCAGGCGCCCCTCGTGGCACAGCCATCGCAGCCGGTACAGGTGACCGAAACGATCAAGCCGGTGTCCATGAACGAGCCGGTCAAGGGCATCTATGTATACGATCTCGGGCAGAACATTGCCGGATGGGCGCAGCTCAGGGTAAAAGGCGCTGCCGGTACGAAAGTGACGCTTCGGTTCGCCGAGCGGCTCAATCCCGACGGCACTATCTATACCACGAATCTCCGTTCCGCTAAAGCCACGGACACCTATATTCTGAAAGGCGGCGGAGACGAGGTGTACGAACCACGCTTTACTTTCCACGGTTTCCAGTATATCGAGGTGACCGGGTATCCGGGAATTCCCGATATGAACGCCGTTACCGGGTGCGTGGTTCATTCGACGACACCCCCGGCGGGAACGTTCGAGTGCTCTCATCCCATGATCAACAAGCTCTTTCGTAATGCCGTATGGGGACAGCGGGGAAATTTCATCAGCATTCCCACCGACTGCCCGCAGCGTGATGAGCGGATGGGCTGGATGGGTGATGCCCAGATTTTCTGCAGGACCGCCACCTTCAACATGGATGTAGCGGCGTTTTTCACGAAATGGCTCGTTGATGTGGATGATGCCCAGTCTCCGGAAGGCGCGTTTGCTGACACATCACCCCGTCTCAGGGACAACCCGAATATGGAGGCCGCTCCTGCATGGGGGGATGCCGGAGTTATCGTTCCCTGGACGATCTACCGTGTATATGGCGATACGCGTATCATCGGGAAACACTATGATGCCATGGCCAGGTGGATGGATTTCCTGTTGAAGGCAAATCCCGACCTGATCCGTAAAAACAGGGTGAACAACAATTACGGTGACTGGCTTTCCATCAACGCCGATACTCCCAAGGACCTGCTCGCCACCGCATACTGGGCGTACGATGCGATGCTCATGTCACGGATGGCAAGGGCTGTCGGCAAGGATGCCGATGCGGAAAAGTACCTGAAGCTGTTCAACGACATTAAGAGCGTATTCCAGCAGAATTATGTCTCGCCGGACGGTCATGTCAAGGGGGAGACTCAGACGGCGTATCTGCTTGCGCTGTACATGGACCTGCTTCCTGAGGATATCCGCCCCAAATCGGCGCAGTTGCTCGTGGACAATATCAGCAGCCGTGACTGGCACCTGTCTACCGGATTTGTCGGATGCAGCTATCTCAATCCCGTACTGTCAATGATGGGCCACAACGATGTAGCATACCGTCTTTTCCTCAACGACACATTCCCGTCATGGGGGTATTCGATCAAGCAGGGTGCAACGACAATCTGGGAGCGGTGGGATGGCTGGACAGAGGAAAAGGGATTCCAGAATCCCGGCATGAATTCGTTCAACCACTATTCGTTCGGCTCAGTGGGCGAATGGATGTACCGGTTCGTTGCTGGTATCAGGCTCGATCCCGATGTGCCCGGGTATAAGCGGTTCATCATCCATCCGTATCCTGACGGTCTCGATTTCGCCAATGCAACATACGCTTCGATTCAGGGGACCATTGCAAGCGGATGGCGCAGGGATGGCAGCACATTCTCGCTCACGGTGACCGTTCCGGTCAACACAGGGGCGACCATATATGTTCCCGCCGATAAGGACACCGATGTTACCGAGAGCGGTAAACCGGCCGACAAGGCCGAAGGACTGAAATTCCTGCGGTACGAGGATAACTGTGCCGTATATTCCGCAGGATCGGGAACATACCGGTTTGCGAGCACACGCTCGAAATAGGTGTGAAATATATGAGGCAAGATCTTTGATATTGTTGAACCAGCGGGCGGGATTACAAACCGGATGACGGTAATTCATGTGATAGCGTATCGATCGCTGTAAAAGATACGTTCATGAGCTTTCGCGGAGATACATGAAGGATAAAGGCGATGGACACGATTGTTGTTCCCGTTGACGGTGCTTCGAACATCAAGCTCGAAGTGCTCGATTTCAATACCCTGATCACACTTATGTCGGAAAGCACCGAAACACCTGTCAGAGAGGTGCAGGGACTGAAGTATAACTGTACGGCCGAAGAGTGTGCATGGTTTGATACCAAAATTCGCGAGCTGTCCAGAGACCTGGGGACAATCCGTGTGATAGCCCCCGTGGCCCGCGGAGCGTCGGGTGGACTTGTCGGGCAGGACAACACGTTCTGCGAGGTGCCTGGTGGGGGACTGACTCTTGCTTACACACAGAGTTATCCTGACAGGGTCGAGGAACGGTTCCGTGAGCTGGCCGGAAGCGAGGAGGAATTTTTCCTCGAAACCGGCTCGATAAGAGATTTCCCGGGAAGTCTGACACTTATCAAGCGGTTTCTTTATGAGGAAATGGAACGTCCCGAGGTGCTTAACCGCTCGGCCTGTTTCGGCACATACGGTTCTCTCCTGTCCGGCCATTTTCTCGGAGATGATTACCTGAGTGTCGTGCGAACCGCCGGAAATGAACACAGCTACTGGATGTGCCATGCCGGCGCCCGTAACATACATGAAAAACCGGGGACGCCGAGCTCGCTCAGCGCAAAGATATCGTCGTTCGGGAAGATGGTTCCGGGCGAACCGTGCCTCGTTTACAAGGGAATCGGGAAAATGTCCCCCGGACAGGCGCTTTCGCTCGGTGTTTCAGGCGAGCTTCTCGTCATACCCGGCGGACATGACACGTGCCTCTCGCATATACCCATCATGTCCACCTATTACTATGATTTCAAGGATGAGGCGGCTGCTTCGGTCATTCACGTCGATGGGGGAAGCTGGACGCTTGTGGCCCAGATAGGCGGTTCTGTCGATCTTCCTGCCGACGGGTATAAACGTGACATCATTGTGCAGGGGACAGTGGATGGTCAGCCGGTTGTGACTGCGCGGTATGGCGGCGGGCATGATTTCAAATATATGAAGAATCTCATGAAACAGCGTGGCTGCGTTTTTTGCGAAGAGCTCGATGAACGCCTTCTTGAGGAGACTGTCCGGGCGGCGAATTGTTTCATCCTCCCCAATATCAGCCCCGCAGGTCACAAGACCGGGCCGTTCCCGAACCTGAGAGGCAGGATTATCAACGAGCAGTTGCTGTTTGAAAATCCCGAACGTGCCTGTATTCTGATTAATCTGACCACGGCGCTGACAACCGCGTTCCAGATAGAGGCAATTTCGCGCGATGCGAGCTATCCGGTTGTCATAACGGGGGGAGCCGCGAAAGACCTGTATTTTGGCAGGTTGCTCGCGACAGTGACCGGGAGGGGAGTGTATGCGCTCGTTGACATGGAGGGGCATGGTCTTACCGAAACCACCACACTCGGCGCCGCCATTGTCGGCAAAGCCGCAAGCATGGGCGTCCATCCATACCGTGTAGACATGTGCTCTCTCGGCGTCACATACCGTAAACTGCCGCCCTTCGGGGATGAGATAAAACGTCTGACAGACCATTACCGCGAACGGTTCACGGAAGAAATCGAAAAAGCATTACGTGACGGGTGAAGCAGGATTTCACTGTTGTCAGAATAAAATTGGCCCAGATTATTATTCATGAAAATATTTTACCACAAAGACACAAAGACACAAATTGACATAATAGATTATTTATACTATCGTTAGTAATTATTAATCGTTCGTTCCCAAAGAGACATAAACAAATCCGCGAAAACCGTCCGATCCGCGAAAATCCGCGTTCCATTACGTTTTTGTGAAAAGGTCGGAATACAACATTACCATTCGGAAGGAACAATACAATGTCACATCACTATGACAGGATGAGAAGCGCCGGGCTGGACTATCTGAAAGCATCGTTCGGCGAGGAAGCGGTCGAACGGTCGATCGATTTTACCATGCGTTTTATGGTCGAGGTGCCGGGATGGCAGGTCTGGCAGGGCTTTGGAGGAGGAGGCCGTTTCGAGGGCGGCGGGTCGGGAGGCGCAGCGCGTACGACCGTAGAGGTTGCACGCGATATCGGCCTCATTCACCGTCTCACCCAGTCGACCCCGACAGTGGGGCTCCATATTCTCTGGTTCCTGAGCAGAGACAGTGTAAACGGCGACTATGACCGCGCCATGACGGTCAGGGACGAACTCGCAGCCGAAGGGCTTGCTGTCGGGTCGATCTGCCCGACGTATTTTCTCGGCGGGTCCGAGGATGGCAGTTTTTCCGCGCAGAAACAATCGGTCCGTGAACGGTACATCACGCAGACCGTACTCGGCGCCCGTATCGCTGCGGAGCTCGGAAACGGTCTTTTGTCCCTGTGGTTCCCCGACGGGACGAATTATCCTGGGCAGCGTGAGCTTCAGGAAAAGATCGGTCTTATGCGCGACTGTACGGTCGAGTTCTGGAACAGAGTACCCGATAATCAGAAAAAACGTCTCGAAATAGTACTTTTTGAATACAAGGTATTCGAGCCCGGTACATACAGTACAACGATCCCTGACTGGGGAACCGCCCGTGAACTCTCGATGCTTGTCGGCGAAAAGGGCGGTGTTCTCATCGATATGGGTCATCACCATCACAGCACGAATATCGAGCAGATTGTCGGCACGCTCATACAGTTTGGTATAAGGGGCGGTTTTCATTTCAACACCCGGTATGCTGCCGATGACGATCATTCTGTCCAGGCCGATTACGACATGGCAAAGCTCTTTCATGAACTTCTCAGCGGCGATGTCGTCTTCAATGCGAATCCGGTAAAGAACTGGGCATTCGCGCTCGACCAGATGGCCCGTACGGAGCAGCGTATTCCCTCGGTGCTTAAATCGGTCGATGCCCTCAAGCGTTCCATCGCCAAAGCGGTCCTTATCGATACCGCTGCCCTCGGGGATGTACAGAAAACATGCGATCTCATCAGAACCAACACCGAATTCGAGCGCTCAATCCTCCATGCAGACACGACACCGGTGGTGATGGAAGCATATACGCGCCGGGGTCTCCACCCCGTTCCGCTCGATGCGTATTATGAGAGCGGCTATCAGGAAAAAATCCAACGGGAACGTGTGTGAAAGGGCTGAATATTTCAGGAGGTTATATGAAAAGAAATGCGTTCATCATGAAACTCAGGGAAGGTTTCGAAAAAGAATACAAACGCCGTCACGATGAAATATGGCCGGAGCTTTCCGCGGAGCTCGCAAAAGCCGGTGTATCCGATTATTCCATTTATCTCGACGAGGAAACCCTGACCCTGTTCGCATTCCAGAAACTCACGGACGACAATACTTCCGACAGCCTGCCCGATAATCCCATAGTCAAGAAATGGTGGGCTTACATGGCCGATATCATGGACACCAATCCCGATAATTCCCCGGTCTGTAAACCGCTGAGGGAAGTGTTCCACATGGATTGATTATTAACAAAGATTTGTAGTTTGTGGTTTATAGTTATTAACGATTCAGAGGCTGTTGCAGATTGGCATGATTTGGACCCCATGGATTTACATTTATTGGTCGCGGCATGATTTCATGAATGTTCTTTCATGGTAATCGGATCATCAGCGTAATCAGCGGTTCAGACAATTTGTCATCGTAAGAATTAATTGTACATTTATTGAATAACGATACAACAAAACAGAGAGTATTTTCTCATTTTACTTGACTGTGATAAAATTCACGGTTTTATTAGGTAAGATTATCCGTGTATGATTATAATGATTATCATCACTCTTCACTATACGCAAAAATACACTTGAAAGGACTGTATCATGAGTGCGCTGGCACTTTTAGGCGGAAAACCGATCAGGACAAAACCTCTTTATAACTGGCCAGTATGGGATAAACGTGAAGAAGAAGCCCTCCTCGAAGTACTTCATTCCGGGAAATGGTGGTTCGGAGAAAAGGTCGAAGAGTTCGAGAGGCTGTATGCAGAGTTTCAGGGCGCCCGGTACGGAATTGCGTGCTGTAACGGGACAGCGGCGCTCTTTATAGCTGTCAAGGCGCTCGGCATCGGTTTCGGCGATGAGGTCATAACGACGCCGATGACGTTCATCGCAACGACGACCGCAATTATCCTCGCGGGCGGTATTCCGGTGTATGTCGATGTCGAGGAAGACACGCTCAACATGGACCTGGATCAGGTCGAGAAAGCGATAACTCCCCGTACGAAGGCAATTCTTCCCGTTCATGTATTCGGCCGCCCGGTTGACATGGACCGTCTCATGGCCATCGCGAAGAAACACAACCTCATTGTCATCGAGGACGCGGCGCACTGCTGGGGTGGACAGTGGAAGGGGAAGGGGCTTGGAGCCATCGGTCATGCGGGAACATTCAGCTTCCAGTATACGAAAAACATGCAGTCCTCCGAGGGCGGGATTGTGCTCACCAACGATGAGGAAACGAGCATCCGGTCATGGTCGTTCATGAACTGCGGGCGCTGGCCGGGAAAGCCCTGGTATCACATGGAAAATATCTCCCCCAATCAACGTATGACCGAATTTCAGGCGGCGCTTCTCATCGCCCAGTTGAGCAGGATGGGAGACCTCATCGCCCGGCGGATTCGCACGTATGATTTCCTCTGGGAGAAAATGCAGAATCTGGGGGGAATCCGGACAATGGCGCCGGAGGATTCCAATTCGACCCGTCGGAGCCACCACGGCATGGCGCTCCGCTTTATCGGTGAAGAATGGGGCGGGCTTTCCAAGGACAGGTTCCTCGAAGCAATGGTCGCCGAGGGGATAACAATCTCCGGCGGCTACGGTTTCCCATTGTACCGCGAGCCGGCGCTGACAAAGAAAGAAAATCTCCCTCCGGGAAATTATCCCGATTATGGCAGCCTTTTCCTTCCAAAGGCAGAGAAGGCGTCAAAAGAGGGGCTTCTCATACCTCAGACGGTGCTGCTTGCCGAACCCGAAGAGACGCTCGATATCGTCCGTGCAGCAGAAAAAGTCTATGAGAACCGCAAAGACCTTCTCTGATGTATGCCGTCTGCTCCATATGGTTTCATTTTCGTGATTGAACAGTCATGGTGGGGATTACTGTTCTCTCAGTTTATGTTTTCGGTGTTATAAAGTTTTGATGGAAGGAATTGTAATGGCTTTCGATAGTAACGATATACTGCTCGCCGGTGCTGCACGCGCTGACATAACACCTCCGGTGAATTGTCTGCTTGGGGGTTTCGCAGGCCGTGACCACGGCTGTGAGGGAATGCATGATCCGCTGAGCGTCACCGCGCTTGCGCTGTCCCGTCATGGCAGGAAAGGGGTGATTCTCGGTATCGACCTTCTCGGTCTTACCGACGGGCAGATGGATGAAATATGGAAACGTTCCGGGCAGCGATTCGGTCTGGAACCGGGTCAGTTGTTTGTCAACTGTTCCCACACCCATGCGGGACCCCTGATGAGTCCACATTTCAACAGCGGATTCTGTACCGGAGAAAAGGTCTGTCTGCCTGATACAGCGTATGTGGAACGATTTATCGAAACCACGGTCGGAGCAATTGGCAGGGCGCTTGACAGTCTTCAACCTGCCTGTGCATCATGGGGGATCGGCAAAACATACATCGGGATCAACCGGAGGGCTCAGGATGTCAGTCTCTATTCGAAAGAGGCGACCGGATATGAGAATTTCCCCAATCCCGGCAAGGAAACCGACCGAAGCTGTCCTGTCATCATGGTCAACGACAGGGATGGCAGGCCGATAGCCCTTGTATTTGGGGCATCATGCCATCCGACGACCATGCGGTTCGATAATTACCTGATTTCGGCGGAGTTCCCCGGAGTTACGAGGCGAATACTCGAAGAAGGTCTCGATGGTGCGCTCTCGATTTTCCTTCAGGGCACCGCAGGGGATGTAAAGCCCCGCCAGGTCGCGGACGGTAACATCTTCAGAAGCGGAACCTATAACGATATCGAGGTTGTCGGAAAAGAGCTTGCCGACGATGTAAAGACCACAATCAAAGATGGTCTTAAACCGCTCGATGTTGACATGGGATTTTCGCTCAGACGATTTCAGCTTCCGTTTGATGATACATGGAACGCAGCGACATACCGCCGGTTCATCGTTGAAAACGAGGCGGAGTACAGGCGTGTATGGGCTGAGCACTGGCTGAAGAAAATCCAACAGGGCGTCCCCGTTCCGAAGAGCATGGACCTGGCGCTCTCGATTTTTGAGGTTGCACCCGATCTCAGGTTTCTCGGTATTGCCGGCGAGCTGCTCACTGACATGGGCAGAAAAATCAGGCAGCAGTTCAGCAGAGGAACAACCCTTGCATTCGGTTATACGAACGGAGATATAGGGTATATTCCCGATGCCGATGTTCTCAGGGAAGGGGGATATGAAGCGACGGAAACGGTTTTCTACATGGGCGATATGCCTGCTCCCTGGCATGAAGACATGGAACGTGTCATACTCGATGGTTTCGTTGAATTAAAGAAAAATATCAGTGGAAACCGATAACAGGTATACCCCGGAGCTCGATAGCCGGGGATGATTAAGAGAGCGGTTAAAAAATTTTTTTTTACGCGCCTCATGATGAAATGTGTTGTTTTGTTGCTGTCAGGGTATGTAAATCGGCACTTTGGGCCGACACTTGACAGCATATATCCACGCGAATGGTGTTTTTCACAACGCTTTAAGGAAAAAAGAGATATGAAAGACAGGTAAGGCAGTATAAAAACATCTTGACATAGTTATATGAAAGTTGTAATTTATAAGTTCCTATTAAGAGTTGTAATATATGATGGCCGGTAATTACGGGGAGTCGAAAATACATTGTGAATATTAATTGACTATACTGCGTACCCTGTGATACCTGGGTGCGTTTTTTTTTCTTTAATAATATTAATAGCTTATGCTTTCTTTATATGACAGTCGGTGATGGTGAAAAATCATCATTGAACACTGAAGGACGAAAGCATACTGCAAGGATTTACTATCATGAAGATTACATATCCGGA
The DNA here is from genome assembly GCA_021372535.1 of bacterium. Lineage (NCBI taxonomy): Bacteria > bacterium. The sequence goes on along the minus strand of JAJFUH010000106.1, from coordinate 2,371 downwards.
CGGAAGCGCCCGCGAATTCGAGAACGGTTCCACTTTTATGGATGTCGCCGTCGCGATCAGTGAGGGATTTGCACGCAAAGCACTTGCCGCCCGTGTTGACGGCGTACTGTATGATCTGAGCCGTGAGATTCCGGGGGATGTATCGGTAACTTTTCTGACTTTTGATGACGAAGAGGGACGCAAGGTATACTGGCATTCCACCGCGCATATCATGGCGGCGGCGGTGAAACGGCTGTTTCCCGAAGTAAAGGTTGCCATCGGCCCCGCGATAGATGATGGTTTTTACTATGATTTTGATGTAAACAAGCCTTTTACGGAGGAAGACCTCGGTAAAATCGAAGCCGAGATGAAGACTGTAATTGGCGAGGATGCCGTTTTCGAACGGGTTGAAATCGACAGACAGAAAGCCGCTGACCTCTTTGAGAAAGAGCACGAAATCTACAAGGTCGAGCTCGCCGATGCTATCGAGGATAAGACGGTCAGCCTCTACAGGCTCGGTGAATTTACCGATCTCTGCCGTGGGCCTCATCTGCCGTCTTCCGGCAGGATCAAGGCGTTCAAGCTGCTTAGCGCCGCGGGCGCATACTGGCGCGGCGACGAGAGAAACCGTATGCTTCAGCGTATCTACGGTGTTTCGTTTCCCGATGCGAAGATGCTCAGGGAACGGCTCGAATGGCTCGAAGAGGTGAAAAAACGCGACCACCGTCTGCTCGGCGCGAAACTCGATCTGTTCAGTGTGGATGAAGAAATCGGCGCGGGCCTGATTCTCTGGCATCCGAAAGGGTCTGTCATCAGGGAAGTCATTGAGAACTACTGGCGCAGCGAACACCGGAAACGGGGATATGAAATCGTTTTCACTCCCCACATAGCGTCGGAACGTATCTTTATGCGGTCAGGCCACCTCGATAACTATGCGGAGAACATGTATTCGCCCATGGACATCGACGGGATGCCGTACTATGTGAAGCCCATGAACTGTCCCGGACACATAAAGATTTTCCAGTCGCGGATGAGATCGTACCGTGACCTTCCCATAAGGCTCTGCGAACTCGGTACGGTATACCGGTACGAGCGTTCGGGTGTTCTCCACGGCATGTTGAGGGTTCGGGGATTCACACAGGACGATTCGCATATATTCTGTACTCCGGATCAGGTTGTCGACGAGGTTGTCGGTGTGCTCAATTTCGTCATCGAGCTCATGGATGTTTTCGGGTATGATTTTGCCGCATACCTGTCAACGAGGCCGGAAAAGTCCCTCGGAAACGAAGAATCATGGGAGAATGCCACCGCCTCGCTGAAAGAGGCGCTCGAACAGGCCGGTGTCACTTACGAGATCGATCCGGGCGAGGGGGTATTCTATGGCCCCAAGATTGACATAAAGCTCAGGGATGTTCTGGGAAGACTCTGGCAGGGTCCGACCATACAGGTTGATTTCAACCTCGCCGACCGGTTCGATATCAATTACATCGAGAAAGATGGAAATGAACATAGAGTGGTTATGATTCACCGTGTTGTGCTCGGATCGATGGAGCGGTTTATCGGCGGGCTCGTCGAGCATTATGCCGGAGCGTTTCCCCTGTGGCTTTCGCCCGTGCAGGTGATCGTTCTCCCGATTACCGACGCGCAACATGAATATGCGCGAATCCTCACCGACCGTATGCGCGCTGAAGGGCTCCGTACAGAGCTGGATAGTCGAAACGAAAAGGTCAACCGTAAAATCCGTGACGCCGAAGAAATGAAAATCCCTTATATGCTCGTTATCGGCCAGCGCGAGGTCGAATCCGGCGCAGTTGCCGTGAGAAAACGAAGCGCAGGAGACATCGGTGTCGTGGCGGCGGAAGAAATAATCGCGCGCATATTGAAAGAAAACGCGGAAAAGTCGAGGGATTAAGAGGGCGGTGAATAAGTTTTTCTGACGCCCGACAATGAAATGTATTGCTTTGTTGCTGTCAAAGGCATGTAAACATGTCCCCGAGTTATTAATCGGGGATCGGTACTTCCTGCAGACCTTTGACCGCCTGAATCCAGACATGTGGTTTTCCACCACGCTTTTAAAAAACAATGAGACAGGAGGTTACCCAATCAGCGAAAAACAGGTTAGAGTAAATAACCAAATCCGGGTTTCCCCCATACGGTTAATCGATGACGAGGGGAAACAGGTCGGCATAGTACCAATCAATGATGCCTTACGGTTCGCCGAAGAAGCAGGGCTTGATCTGGTTGAGGTTTCGCCAACCGCCAAGCCGCCGGTCTGCCGTGTAATGGACTATGGAAAATTCAAGTATGAATTGTCCAAAAAAGCCCGGGGCGCCCGAAAGAACCGGCATGTTGTTCATGTGAAGGAAATCAAGATGCGGTCAGAAATTTCCGA